>PKSW01000459.1 GCA_002869465.1 Marinilabiliales bacterium | reverse complement strand
GGAAAATCAGCAGCGCCCCAGTTTATTGCCCAGTCCTGGTTAGCGCGAAATTTCATTTCGATGATACCATCAGGTGGGTCACTTGTATCATCATCTTCTGTTACAGTAAGTATCGTAGTAAATTCAGCTGGGTTATTTGCATCGCGTGTCATCATTTGATCATCAGCCCATGCTGTGAATTCACCAATTAAACTCACCTGACCGCATTGGCTCATTACATTTAATGAAACAAATACCGCCAGCATTGTTAAAAGTAAAACTCTCTTCATGTTATTAAGTTTTAATGAATAATTAAATTTTTTAGTTCGTGCTAAGATAACTATTTTTTCTCTTTTTAATTGACAACTGATTGCCTGATTCTAAAAAAATCTTTCCATCAGCCAATGTATATTGTAAAGTGCTAATGCAATCGATTGTTTTAATTATTTATTATGTTAAACTAATAACAAACACTAAATTATCACCAGATAACCTAATAATCGGAAAAACCGGGGTGACATTTCCCTATCACGCTGATATTATGACTATTATATGAACTATACAAGGTTTTCAATTTTATACGTGATTGTTATTATTATTTTACTGTATCCCATTTTTAATACCAGATATACGGCCGTATTAATTTTGCATTTATTTTAGTAACTTCGTAACAAATATTAAATCAAAAACCAATAAAATCGACTTTTATGCTTGAAAATTTACGTTTTATCAGAGCATTCCTGTTCATTTTTCTCATGTTGGGTATGATACAATTGTATGCCCAGCAGAAGACAATAACAGGTACAGTTACAGATGCAGAATCAGGTGAGACTTTAATTGGTGTCAATGTTACATTTGGCAGCGATATGAGTCAGGGCACTGTTACTGACCTTGACGGTAAGTATCAGTTGACAGTTCCTGATACTTTAAGCTCACTCAGGTATTCTTACGTGGGTTACGCAACCCAATTAATCCCAATCACTTCTGATGTTATTAATGTTATTCTGGCACCTGGTGAAGAATTACAGGAAGTTGTAGTCATAGGTTATGGTACACAGAAAACAAAAGAGGTTACCAGTGCCATCAGTCGCGTAAAACCAGAAGATTTTAACAGCGGTAACATCAGCGACCCTATACAGCTTATCCAGGGAAGAGTAGCAGGTGTTTCCATTTCAAAACCGGGCGGTGATCCCAACCAGGACTTCACCGTGCGGATCAGGGGACTTTCAACATTCGGATCAAATACCGAACCCTTGATCATTATTGATGGAGTGCAGGGAACAGTCGCTTTAATGAACTCTCTTGACCCTACTGACGTCGCCTCATTTGATGTATTGAAAGACGCTTCGGCAGCGGCCATTTATGGAACAAAGGCAGCTTCAGGAGTTATCATAATTACTACAAAAAGAGGTAAATATGTTGCAGGGGATCAAAAGACTTTTAATTTAACATTCAATACTGACTTTACTACTGATATGGTAGCTAAAAATATTGATGTATTGTCAGCCGATGATTATTTGATGTTTCCAAATGCAACTAATTACAACAACAATACCGACTGGATGGATGAGATTACACAAAATGCATTCCAGCAGGCTTACAATTTGGCAGCGCATGGAGCCACAAAGAACTCAAGTTACCGAGTTTCTTTCAACTACAGAGGTGGCAATGGCGTTGTAAAATCAACCGGTTATCAGCAACTTAACGGCCGTTTAAATTTTACTCAAAAAGGGCTTAACGACATGTTGACCCTGGATTTTAATTTATCAGCTACAACACGTGATGAGGAATACGCGCAAAGCGAAGCCATGACTTTTACAGCCAGGTATAATCCAACGGCACCTGTAATGGCCACAACAGATTCACTTGATGCATTTTCGCAGGAATGGGGTGGTTATTTTCAGCGCCAGGCATTCTCATTTTATAATCCAGTAGCGATTATTGATCAAGGCACGCTGGACGGTAATAAAAACGATATTATAGGTAGTTTAAGGGCTGTACTTGAACCTATTAAGGGATTAAAGTTGTCAGGCTTTTACTCTGTAACACAAGCCAATGAACTTTATGGCAGTTACTGGAGTAAACAAGCCTACTGGACACCATACGGTACAGGAGTTCATAAGGGCTTTGCAAGGAAAGAAACAAAAAATCAATTGAATCAACTTTTTGAGATTACTGCCAATTATGAGAAACGATGGGAGAAAATCAGCTTTAACGTCATGGGAGGTTATTCATGGCAACAGCAGGTTAATGATGAGTTCTGGGCATTTGGTGAAGGATTTTTATCAGATGGGTTTTCTTACAATAATTTAGGCTCCGCTTCGGTCAATAAAGCCAATAAAGAAACCATGCATAGTTATAAAAGTGAGCGAGAACTGATTGGTTTCTTTGCCAGAGCGTCCTTTACTGTTCTTGACGGAATTTATTTAACGGGTAGTTTCAGACGGGACGGTTCAACTATGTTTGGTGAAAATAACCAATGGGGAAATTTCCCCGCTGTAAGTGCAGGAGTAGATATCGCTAGATTTGTTGAAATTCCTTTTGTTGATCAGTTGAAATTAAGAGGAGGTTACGGTATTACCGGTAATTTACCTCCAGAGCCGTATTTATCTCAGGAAAGATTTAACGTAACCAACGAACAGTTCTTCTATAATGGTGAATATATTCAGGCTTTCGGACCGGTGCGTAATGCCAATCCAGACCTACAATGGGAAACAAAAGCTGAATTTGATATCGGCCTCGATTTCTTCTTATGGGATTACAAGATCAGTGGTTCAATTGATTATTACCAAAGTAATAGCTCTAATTTATTGTTAGAGTACAAAGTACCTGTTCCTCCTTATGCAGCTGACAGAATGTGGTTGAACCTGGGTGAATTGAAAAACTCAGGACTTGAATTTGCTGTGAACTGGAAAGTATTTGAAAAACCCAAATGGGGATGGTCAACTGGATTGAATTTCTCATACTATTTTGACACAGAGCTTGTGAAAATTACCAGCGACATTGTTGATCAAGATACAACTCTTTATCTTGGAGAACTTGGAGCTCCTTTCCTTACCGGTGTCAATACGATTCTTGTGCAGGAAGGACAGCCTATCGGACAGATCATCGCACCTATATATGTAGGTATTGATTCAACAGGTATGTTGCAATATCAAACACCCAGTGATACCATTAACAGTATAGGTTCTGATCCAGCTCAGTATGATGACTATGTAACCGTGGGAAGCGGTCTCCCTGATTTTGAATTCGGATGGGGCAATAACTTTAATATCGGAAAATTCACGATTAGTTTCTTCCTGAGGGGTGTTTTTGGTCACTCATTAGTAAATGTGAATAATGCCCGATATGGAGTTCCCGTAGTTATGGGCATCCAAAGCGGTATGAACCAGGCATTGGACTTTATGGACGCTACAAACGGGCCTGTTTATTCGAATGTACATGTTGAAAAAGCGGATTTTGTTTCACTTGACAATTTCTCACTAGGTTATCAATTTGATTTCAAACAGAGTAAATACGTCCAAAATCTGAGAATTTATTTTTCAGGACAAAACTTATTCACGATAACTAATTATTCAGGTGTTTCTCCTGAAGTACGATATGGCGATGCGAGGGATAATAATAATCCTCTCGCACCTGGCATTGATAGGGAAGATACCTATTTTAGGACCAGAAGCTTTACACTGGGTGCCAGTATCGCATTTTAATGATATAAAAAATTAAGAATCTCATGAAAAAAATAATCATTTCATTTAAAATATTGTTGGTGACCCTTATACTTATTGGGGTAGGAACCCAACAGTCGTGTACGAAACTGGAAGAAACAGTTTATTCAGATCTGACAGCAGAAAACTTTTTTGCGGATCCGGAAAATCTAGTCTATGCATTCGGTGTTGCTTACACAAATCTTTACCAATTATATGGGCATAAGTATGGAATTGGTTTCGATTCCGGAACCGATATTCTATGTGTTCCACAAAGAGGCGGTGACTGGTTGGATGGTGGTGAATGGCATCGCTGGCACAGGTTAACTTACACCCCCTCTGAAGCCTATGTAGGCAGATGGTGGAATACCATTTTTTATGGTGTAAATACGTGTAACCGGCTTATTTACCAGTTCGAATCATTAGAAGGTGTGGATGTTGTGCCTGCTGTTTCGGAGTTACGGGCATTAAGAGCATTCTACTATTATTTGCTAATTGACATTTATGGGAATGTTCCTATTCAAACGGATTTTAACGTGCCAGCCGACTACAAACCCAGTACAAATACCAGACAGGAAGTTTATGATTTTATCGAAACTGAGCTGTTGGAAGTGATGCCATATTTGTCAAGAGAATCGGGGCTGCCTTATTTTGGCCGGATGAATTTTTATGCAGGACAAATGGTGTTGGCAAAGCTTTATTTGAATGCCGAAGTGTATACGGGCACTCCACAATGGAGCAAAGCATCCATGGCATGCGATTCTATAATGATGGGTAATTTTAGTTTAACACCTAATTATTTTACCAATTTTGAGGCAGATGCCACAACATCCCCTGAATATATTTTAGGTATCGCTTTCGACCAGGTTGATGCCCCTGCCTTTGAAATTCACTTATTCACATTGCATTATAATCTGCAAGATAAATATCAGATTGAAGAAGGTACATGGAATGGCCTTTCTATCCAGGAATCAATCTATAATTTATTTGAAGAAGGAGATACAAGACGTAATGGTTTACTTACAGGTTTTCAGTATTACGATGATGGTACTCCTGTTGAAGATCCAAGTTACGAAAGGTTTAATCCCCAGAATCCAACAGCTCCTATTGATCCGGATGGAGCGCCTTTAAATCTGACACCTGCAATCAATATGCTGGAGCCAAATTGCTTGCGACAGGCTGGCTCAAGGGTAGCTAAATTTCCATTTATTCCAGGAAGTGACCGATACACAAGTAATGATTACCCTATCTACCGATATGCGGATGTGTTATTAATGAAAGCTGAAGCTTTGATGCGATCAGGTGGCGACATGGGTACTGCCTTAAGTTTGGTTAACCAGGTAAGAAGCCGTGCCGGTGCAGCACCATTATCAGAACTTAACTACGAGAATCTTTTAGACGAAAGGGCAAGAGAACTTTATGCTGAAGGATTCCGCCGGTCAGATATGATCAGGTTTGGTGTATTTTTAGATACCAGGTGGGAAAAACCTGAAGTATCACCAGACTATGTAAAATTGTGGCCCATCCCTGAAGCACAGATTCAGGCTAACTCGAACCTAAGACAAAATGACGGGTATTAAAACAAAACAGGTAATTAAAATGAAAAGCGGGATAAAATGTCCCGCTTTTCTATTATATGGAGAAACGTTAAAGCTTATGTAGTTTCTCTTTTCACCAAGTGGGTTTTTACAATCTGTTTTTCTGTTTGATAGTCAAATGAATGAAGCTTGATTCGGGAAAGCAATAATTCAGTTGCCTTTTTACCTAATTCAAAACCAAATTGATCTACTGTAGTTAGTTCCGGTTCGCAAATCCATGCACTACGACTGTTTTCAAAACCTACAAACTTAATATCTTCAGGTATTTTTAAGCCTTGTTGCTTGGCTACCTTCATAGCGCCAATTGCAGTCAGGTCATTTACAGCAAAAATAGCATCCGGGCGGTCGTGCTTTTTTAAGATGCTCCGGGATATCTTTTCAGCCTGGTCATATGTATCGCAAGCATAAACAAGATCAGGGTTATAAGCAATTCCATGATGTTCCAACGCAGCTTTATATCCTTCCAGCCTGTTTTTGCCCAGCACCAGATGCTGAGGGGCAGAAAAAAAAGCAATTTTTTTACATCCTTTGCTAAGTAAATGGTTCACTGCATTATAAGCACCAGAGTAATCATCAACAATTACGCTGTCGGCATGTAATTCTTCACGTTCACGATCAAAAAACACAAGCGGGATTTCATTATCTACCAGTTGCTGAAAATGAGAAAAATCGTGGGTGTTTTTAGAAAATGATGCCAATACCCCATCTACCCTGTTGGTTAAAAAAGTCTGTGTGATCAATACTTCGCGCATGTAAGATTCATTGGATTGAAAAACCATCACGCTGTAATTATTTTTATAGGCCACCTCTTCCACCCCGTTTAAAATGGTTGAGAAGAAATAGTGTTCCACTTCTGGAACTAATACTCCAATTGTATTTGTTCGGCTGTGCTTTAAGTTAAGTGCCACCATATTGGGCTTGTAACCCAGAATTTTTGCCAGCTCTTTTACTGCTTCACGTGTTTTGACACTAATGTCAGGATGATCCTGTAAAGCCCTTGAAACTGTGGATGTCGAGACTCCCAGTTTTCTGGCTATATCCTTTATGGTAACCTGACGCTTCATAGGAATTAAAACTTAGTTTGTTACAATGATTGCGCCAAATTAACTAAAAATTTGATTACCGGAACAATCTTATGATATCATAAGAATTGGGCTTAGTTCGTAAGTACAATATATGACCAGGGTTGCAGATCGAATTGAGTATCTTTTGCTATCTCAACATTTTCGTTTATAAATACATTGTTAAAAATTCCAATAACTGCTTCATTGCCGGGTTGGAAACTGCTTTCTTCAGGAGAGAAATTAATGATAACAACCACTTTGTTGTCATCTTTCACCCTTACGAAAGCAAAAACTTTCTCGTCTTCAGTTTTACTTATATTAACCATGTTACCGCCTGCCAAACCATTCCAAAGGGCCTGGTTATCTTCTTTGAGATGGTTGAGTTTGGTGTAGAAATCCTGATAAGGGATATGGCTCCAATCGATGGTATCTTTTTCAAAAAAACGTAAGGCTTTGTCATTACCCGCTTCCTGACCACTATATATCAGGGGCATACCAGGAATCGTATAGGTTAAAACCGCAAAGGCTTTTGCAGCATCTCCCATTCGCTCTTTAACGGTTCCATTCCAGCTGTTTTCATCATGATTGGTGATAAAGTTCATGCGATAATCTTCCGGTGAATAGGTTTGATTGTTCCAGTTGATATATTCCCACAGATCTTTTGCATTCTTGTCACCTTTGGCCATATCGTTCATCAGGTGTAATAATTTCCATGTATAATTCATATCGAATGCTTCTTCCAGCAGGCTCAGGTTATCCTCATCTTCTGCCAGCATAAAAACAGGTTTAATCTGCTTTAACTGCGATACAGCATCATTCCAAAAATCGGTAGGAACCATGCCGGCCACATCGCAACGGTAACCATCAATATCCGCTTCTTCGATCCAGAATTTCAAAGCACGGGTCATGCTATCGCGCATAGCCGGTTTACTATAATCAAACTGAATAACATCGGTCCAATCAAAGGGCGAATGAAAGGTGCCATCATCATTTTTAACGTAATATTCAGGATGTTCCACTGCCCAGGTATTATCCCATGATGAATGGTTGGCTACCCAATCCAATATCACGTACATTCCCAGCCCGTGCGCCTCGTTCACCAGGTCTTTAAAATCCTGCATCGTACCAAATTCGGGATTCACTGCTTTATAATCTTTCACTGAATAATAG
>PKSW01000171.1 GCA_002869465.1 Marinilabiliales bacterium | reverse complement strand
GCAAAATAAAAAGCCCTCTGGAAAATTTCCGGCAGGCTTTTTATTTGTATTAAAAATAATTAGTCCTTCAGCAGTTTTGCGGAAGTAGTTTTATTGTTTGTATCGGTAAATGTAACAATATACACTCCACTATCAAGAGTTGAAGCGTCAATATTGATAGGTCCTTTTGCAACATTTTCAATTTTATATAATTGTTGTCCCACCACATTAGAAATAACAATACTATTCATCTCCCGTGTCAGATTAATATTGATTGAAGTTGTGAATGGATTTGGGTACATTGAAATTTCATTTTCAGCTTTATTATCCCAGATTCCTGAAATTGGATTTGGGTTGCTGTTAATAACAATATTATCAATGTAAATATCAACGTCTTCAGCTGTTTCAAATGGATCCGTAAAATCTGGCATTAGAGCAACTACTCCATAATCGGCGGCCTCCGCTTCACTGAAATTAAATACCATGTCCTGCCAGCCGCTTGTTGCAGTTTGTTCGTTGGTGCTGAAGACTTCCACTATAGTTGCACCTTCTAACTTAAATTTTAAAGGGCTCACCATCGGTTTCCAAACCATATAATGGACGTATTTTGTCTCAGTAGTATTGACTGGTGGAGTAACTTGTGCCCAGAAACCTCCCCATGGTTGTCCACCATTGTCAGTTCCGCGACGAATAAATTTCAAAACCTTTGAGCTTTGGTTTATTCCAGAAGGATCAGGGTTGTCAATAATCATAAAAGTTTCATCAACTGGGTGCAGCGCATCATTGTCATACTCACCACAACCCATAACGTGTGGAGTTAATACTCCCCAGGTGTCATTTTCAAAGTCAGCTAACATACCTGGAGGTGGTGGAACGTCATTATTGTACCAAACTGTAATTTCGTTTAATCCTTCTATTACAGTATAGGTGCGATTTGGTTCATCAAATAACTCTGCGTTATCCCAATCAGAATTAATACGGAACTTAAATTCAAGTTCCTCGCCAACTGTAAAATCTTCAATAGTTGTGCTGTAAACATATGCTGGGCCCTCTGTTAATTCGTTGGTGGTTGTGCCTGTTGGCGGCCAATCGTTAAAATTACCAGATATGTCAACAAATTCTGTTTCAGGATCGAAATTACCCAGCGTAACCTGGTATGACATATTTACATTGAAGGTAACCGTTGGAGCAGGCGGAGCAGCTGCATTGGTTGTTAGTATAAAGCGATAATAAGCGCCACCTTGAATTTCAATATTAATAGTCATGGTATCGTTTGTAGCATTAAATTCTACAAGGTAAACAATAGAATCTGGAACTGGAGGAGGCGGATCAGCAGAAAGTTCAGCACCATTAATTACTTTTGGAAGGCCTAAATATGCTCCAACGCCATTCAGCGTAATAGTGCCACCCGCTTCATCATATACCCATGTTGCAGCATTTGAACCATCATGAGGTGCAACAGGCGTTCCACATAAAGGTGGATTAGAACCTTGCCATTCCTCTATCCATGTTTCATCTTGCTGTACATTTTGAAAAGTGCCATCTTCTGAAAAAACATATTCATCGTCAAAATAGCATGCTCTTGTAACAACATCGGCTTCAGTGTTTGACCACCAGGAAATGTCACCAAGTGCTGGTCCTACACCCAAGGCAGCTGCCTGGGGAGACATTTTCCAAGTTCCTGTAATATCTACACCTCCACCTATTGGAGTAGGGTCATTAGTATATTGTATGTTGTCAATATAAATATCAACATCTCCGGCAGTAGCAAATGGATCTGCAAAATCGGGCATTAATGATATGACAGCATAATCGCCTGTTAAAGTTGAAAAATCGAACACTATATCTACCCACATTCCTACATCAGATTGAACATTCATACTTGCTGTTTCAAGTGTTGGTGTGCCTTCCATTTTGAATTTCAGCGGGCTGATCATTGGTTTCCAAACCATTACGTGGGCGTATTGGTTGACCGTTACATCAATGTTCGGATCAACATTTGCCCAAAAACCGCCCCATGGTTGTCCGCCATTGTCTGTACCGCGACGGATGAATTTCAGAACTTTAGAACTGGTGTTAATTCCTGAAGCATCAGGATTGTCAATAACCATAAAGGTTTCATCAACAGGGTGAATAGCGTCATTATCATAATCGCCACATCCTTGAACATGCAGTGTAAGTGGGCCGGTAGTTCCATTTTCAAAATCTGCTATCATGCCCGTTATACTTCCGCCTATTGGATTAGGATCGCTTGTAAATTGAATGTTGTCGATATACAAATCAACATCTTCTGCTGTTGCAAATGGATCCTGAAAATCGGGCATCAGCGACATAACGGCATAATTTCCAGTTAAAGTTGAAAAATCGAACACTATATCTACCCACATTCCTGCATCAGATTGAACATTCATACTTGCTGTTTCAAGTGTTGGCGAACCTTCCAATTTGAATTTCAATGGACTGATCATCGGTTTCCAAACCATCACGTGAGCATATTTGTTGGTTGTAACATCAATATTAGGATCAACATTTGCCCAAAAACCGCCCCATGGCTGTCCGCCATTGTCTGTACCGCGTCGGATGAATTTCAGAACTTTAGAACTGGTGTTAATTCCTGAAGCATCAGGATTGTCAATAACCATAAAGGTTTCATCAACAGGATGAATAGCGTCGTTATCATAATCTCCGCATCCCTGAACGTGTAATGTTAATGGTCCGGTAGTGCCATCTTCGAAATCTGCGACCACTTGAGCGATTGTGAAACTTACGGCTCCAATGATCATTAGCATTATGAGTAAAATTTTTTTCATGATCTTTTTTGTTAATTTTTTTATTGATATTATCCGTCCGAAGGTACAAAAAAAAATGACCAATCACAAATAGCATTTAAAAATTATTCATCTATATCTCACATCTTTCTTCTTTCTCCCAATGCGCCTTATTTTTTCGATGAACACTTAGGCTAAAGTGATATGAAAACAACTTAAAACAGCCTAGATTAATGATCAGAGAATCGTTTTTATCAATTGCAAAGGTGATAACAATTTTTAGGAATCGTCAAACAAAGATGGACAATTGTTGATGTTATATATAGAGAGTTTGAAATCCTGAAATACCCCGATTGTGCTCACCGCTTTGCACACCAATAAAAAAACCCCTTGGTTATCAGGGGGTTAAATCGTATTAAGCGGTCTGGACGGGACTCGAACCCGCGACCCCGTGCGTGACAGGCACGTATTCTAACCAAACTGAACTACCAGACCATCTTTATCTAAGAACTCCCTAAAAAGGGTTTGCAAATATAAAGGCTTTTTACAAAACTGCAATAAAATTAAAAAAATAATTTTGCTCTTCCTATTTCAACCTTATAAATCTAAAACAAAGGCACCTTGTTCATTCACGTTGAAACACTTATACTGCATTTCTTTTGCCTGTTTCATTAATTTTTTCTGCTTCCAATGGGGTACCGAACTGTCGATAACGAAAAATTCGAAATCAACTAATTCTGCCAATGCCTTAATATCAATCATTCGTTTTCCAGAGATAATGATAAAATTAACCGAAACAGGATTCTTACTTCTATATGGAATCTTATCATCGATTCGCATGAATGTATGGTCTCCAAAGGCACCGAACTGACCGTCATAGAACAAATTTACCTCAGTATTCAAAAAACTACCCTCGATGGATTCAATATTCTTCTCTAACCCCCACTCGATTCGACAATTCGAAAGATGGTATTCCAGTTTATGATCTTCCGCTAAAAGAGTTGAATCAACCAACAAAACATGTTCATCCTGACGGATAAAGTCAATGGCACTGTGCTGATTAATACTGTATACCACCAGTTTCTCCTGGTTTAATATCCTGAATTTATGTTCGGTTTGCAGAAAAATGACCAGTAATAAAATCACCAATGCCGGGAACAATATTTTGAATCGCTTTTTAAATATCAAAGGGATAAGCAAAAGGATCAGTGCATAAACTAGTATCACTTTTGACCAGGGAAAGTACAGATCGTGAATACCATGATAAGGCAGAAATTTGACAGTGCTCACTATAAAGTTAAGCAGGTATACGAATCCCGATAAAATAATTCCCACCAAATTAGAAATTACAGGAAGCCATGATGCAGCCATCAGCAACATACCTGCACCAACTATGGCAAACGAAAGCGGAAAAATAAAAATATTGGTCAGCCAGAAGTAAGTAGGGAAAAAGTGAAAGTAGTGCGCTGCCAGCGGGAAAGTACCAAGTTGCGCAGCCGTTGAAACGGCAACTATCTCCCAAACTTTTCGCACAACAGGGTTTTTGATGAAAAATATGCCTGCTATGGGCTTATAAAACATTAGAATGCCAAGCACTGCTGTATAAGATAACTGGAATCCCACATTAAAAATAATGAAGGGATCAACAAATAATAATATGATTGCGGATGCGGCCAGTGTATTATAAACGTCTTTTTGTTTTGATGATAACGTGGCCAAAATAAAAATTGTGATCATTAAAGACGCCCGCTGCACCGATGGCGAAAAGCCAGTTAACAAAGCATAAAACCATATCATGGTTAAAAGCAGGATTACTTTAATGATTTTCTGTAATTTATTCCGCCGCAAAAAACCCAGCAGGAAATTCAAAACCAGGTAAATAATTCCTACATGAAGCCCCGAAACGCATAAAATATGCATTGCTCCTGCCGTCACATAGTTTTGCTCCAGTTCAGGCTCCAGCAATTGGTCGTAACCAAGCAGAATAGCTGCTGCTACGGCATAGTCATTACCGGCTAATCCATTACCCTTAAGCACATTGAGCAGATATTTTCGGGCTTTGATGGCCAGTGATTTCAACTTATTTGAGGAAGTACCCAACAGGCTCCAGTTATCGCCTGATATAAAAACTATATAATGAACATTTTGAAGTGCCAGAAATTCGGCATAGTTAAACTCACCCGGATTTTTTGGCCCTTCGGGTACAGTCAGTTTGCCTTGAAACACGATCATATCACCATATTCCAATTGCATGCTCAAACTATCTTTTCTGAAGTAAGCCATTGTCCTTCCCGGATTCATGATGACCGTGTCATTATTAATTATTTGCCTGATTTCAATGACCGTTCTCACAGTTTCAGCAGTTTCGACAGGCTCTTCAATCACCCTGCCCATAAATGTTTCGAAGTTTCCTAAGGATATTTCAGGTTGACGACTATTCGTCAGGTTTACCAACAAAATTCCCATTAGAAAAACGGAGAAACCAAGTATGCTTCCTAATATCCACCTGCGACTCCATGAAAAATTCAATTTATAAACCGCATATCCGGAGACAGCCAATACACCTATTGAGCTAAGTATATACAACGGGCCAATACCACTGATAGCAGGGACCCAATACGCTAATAATATACCGGGAACAAGAAAGACAAAGATGCGTACAAATGGTCTTGCTGACCAGCTCATGTTCATTATTTTTTGAGCAACAAGATACCTAAAAATAGCACAAATATCAAAAAATCAGTCTTTAAGAAACGAGTATTACTTTTTAAGGCTTTGGATGAAATTGTCATCGGTGTATATCCAGAATAGGGGTTGCCACCTTTCGATCCCCATTGGGTCAATCCTTCTGGCAACGGGTGCAATTCCCAATACTCTTTTCTCGAAAGTCAGTTTATTCTTATCCGTTTTCCATTCTTCAAGAAATCGGATCTTTAAAATGTCATCACGTTGAATTCTGTATACAATGGTGGTGTCATAATACTCATACGGCGGTTCTTTAGCCATCAATGTTAAAACGGAAGTGTCGGAAAGAATTTTAGAAACATCATATGCGGATATGGGATTATTAAAATAATCGTAGGATGGGTACTTGCCACTCAACGCACCATCCAGGATGATGTTTACCAGGTTTTCCCGCTGGGGTCCGGGCAGGTTCTGAATCCACCAGTCGTAGTCAGCATCCGGGCTCTTAATGAGCACGTCGTACTGTATTTTTTGTGTGATCAGTTCTTTTTGATCTTGTCGGCACGATATGAGCACCATGAATAATAAGAAGCTCATGCAAAAAACAAATTGTTTCATTTTCAGGATTTTCTCAAATGTATAAAATCAAAACGATTATAAAGTAGATTTGTTATGAAAAAAACATCCTATGTGGAAAAAGCCGACACTTATTATTGATACAGCTAAAGTGAAACTGCATATTGAAAACATGCAAAGTAAAGCAACGGCAAGCCAGGTTATTTTCAGGCCTCATTTTAAAACCCATCAATCGGCTGAAATTGGACAGCTGTTTAAGGAAAGAGGCATTATAAAAATTACAGTATCATCGGTTTCCATGGCCCGGTTTTTCGCCCGGCATGGCTGGAAAGACATCACCATTGCATTTCCGGTTAACTTAGCTGAAATTGATGAAATAGAACAACTTGCCTCCCATATCACTTTAAACCTGCTGGTAGAATCTACGTTTTCGACACAATATATAGCAGATCACCTAGAATCCAATGTAGGTATTTTTATCAAAATAGATACAGGCTACCATCGAACGGGTATTAATTCCGCTAATTATGAAAAGATCGGTGCGATCACTGGAATTATTAAATCATCAAAGAAACTTAGTTTTAAAGGCTTCCTCGCACATGCCGGCCATACATATTCGTCCCGTTCAACCGATGAAATTATAGATATCTGCCAAACCAGTAAGGAGCATCTGAATGCATTAAAAAATGCATTTATTGATGATTTTCCCGGAATCATAATCAGTTATGGCGATACACCTTCATGCGCCCTAATTGAAGATTTTTCGGGAATTGATGAGATACGTCCGGGTAATTTCGTTTTTTTTGATGTGATGCAATCGAATTTAGGATCATGCACCACTAGAGATATTGCCGTTGCCGTTGCCTGCCCTGTAGTTGCCACCCATGCCGAAAGAAACGAATTGGTTATTTATGGCGGTGCCGTGCATCTTTCCAAAGAATACATCCTTGACAAGGATGACCATAGAAACTATGGTTTGATTGTTGAAATGGATAGGAATGGCTGGAGTGATCCCATTCAGGGCGCTTATGTAGCGTCACTTTCACAAGAACACGGCATCATACACATGCCGAATCCCATGTTTTCCAAATACAATCCCGGCAGCACGATTGGTATCTTACCCGTACATTCCTGTCTGACAGCAAATCTTTTAAAAGACGATACTTTTTTTCTGTAAATTTTTAGCCTCATTTGAATTGAATACGGAGGTATTATTTTCTTTTACTTTTATTATACTTATAACCTGGTTTCAGCACCACTCCTGTATTCTTTTTCCCATCAATAACAATTTGCAATGGCTTTTTAAAGTGGATATGTCTCACGGTATCATTCTCAAAAACAGCCTTTTGGCTGTCAAGAAAATCGATGTCATAATAACCATCGTTAATAAAAGGATTGATGGTAAAATAACCCACCCTGAAGGAGGTCAGGTTTTGGAAAAAGTGGGTACCCTGACTGGGGTCGATCCGGTATTTATCAATACCCGATTCAATGATCAATCGTGCATTTGAAATCTGTGGCCATTTTACCGGGATCCCAAGCCAGGGGTC
>PKSW01000038.1 GCA_002869465.1 Marinilabiliales bacterium | reverse complement strand
CTTTTTACAGGCATTCTGATAATTCTTTTTATGCCGATGTTATTCATGCAATTATCATTTATTAAAATATTGCCATTAAAAGGTGCTATTGCTAAGATTGAGAAACCAGATTTATCTGTTGGTAATTGGTTTTCTGAAGCATATCAAACTCAAATTGAAAAATATCTAAACCAGAACTTTGGTTTCCGCAATTTTCTCGTAAGACTTAATAACCAGTTAAAATATTCTTTCTTTAAAAAAGCCCAAGCAAATGGTGTGATCATTGGGAAAAACAACTATTTATACGAGGAAAGTTACATTAATACATACTACGCCAGGGATTTCATAGGCAAAGATAAGATCGAAGAACAAATGCAAAAATTGCATGTTATACAAGATTCTTTGGAATCACATGGAGTTGACTTTTTACTTTTATTTGCACCTGGTAAAGCAAGTTTTTATCCCGAATATATTCCTGATACATACGACACTCCAAAAAGTATTACGAATCATCAATATTTTGTTGAAAAGGCTAAATCATTGGAAATCAATCATATTGATTTTAGCTCATGGTTTATCTCTTTAAAAGACACTTCCACCTATTGCCTGTATCCCAAAACAGGAATCCATTGGAGTTATTATGGGATGAATTTAGCAACTGATTCTCTTGTTGCTTATATTGAAAATCTACGAAACATCGACATGCCCGACCTTGTTTGGGAAACGATTGAGTTGAAAAGAGATCTGTTTGGGGTTGATAATGATATTGAAGAAGGGATGAATCTGTTATTTCCCATTTCAAACTTTGCAATGCCATATCCAGAAATCAATATCGTTCAGGATAATAAAATTAAACCTAAAACTATTGTAATCGCCGATAGTTTTTATTGGCAGTTGCACAATGCAGGCTATTCCAAATCACTGTTCGATGCAGAATTTTGGTTTTATTTCAATCAAATCTACCCGCCCAGAAATGAGAATAATCCCCCTGTAAAAGATTTGGATTTACTTGATGAAATCTATCAAAGAGATGTAATAATTTTGATGTGTACCGAACCTTTTTTAAAGCGAAATTTCTGGGGCTTCATTGATGAGTGTTACGCACAGGTTACACATGACAATTCAAGAGAAAAAGAAATCAAATTAATTATTTCAAGAATTCTGAGTAATGATGAATGGGCGAATAGTGTCAGAGAGAAGGCCAATGAAAAACAAATCGAATTTGAAGAAATGCTGCAATTAGATGCTGAATTTATATATAATAAGTCCAAAAACAAACCAAATCAGCAGAAGTAGTTAATTACATAATTTGATTCCCTACGTAATTCCCTTAATTTTATAAGGAATACCCGCAAAACCCCTTATTTAGAACAATACTGCACATATTTTTCAGTAATATTGATATGTTGTTTTAAACAAAAATATTTTAATTAAATCTTTGAAAAATGTCGAATGTATATGAACAAAAAGTAAATGACTTTATGGCTAAGGTCATTGCCAAAAATCCAAGTGAAGTTGAATTTCATCAGGCTGTGCACGAAGTGGTAGAAACGATTATTCCTTTTATTGAGGAAAACCCACAGTATAAAGAAGCAAAGATACTGGAGCGCATCGTAGAACCTGAAAGGGTCATGTTGTTCCGTGTTCCATGGCTGGATGACAGAGGTGATGTGCAGGTGAATCGTGGATTCAGAATCGAAATGAACAGCGCGATCGGACCTTACAAAGGCGGCCTTCGCTTCCACCCCACAGTAAACCTCGGTATTTTAAAATTCCTCGCTTTTGAGCAGGTATTTAAAAACTCACTAACAACCCTGCCTATGGGCGGAGGTAAAGGAGGTTCTGACTTTGATCCCAAAGGAAAATCAGATAATGAAGTGATGCGTTTTTGCCAGAGTTTCATGAGCGAATTATTCCGTCATATTGGCGCAAATACTGACGTTCCTGCCGGTGATATTGGCGTTGGTGGCCGTGAAATCGGGTTCCTGTTTGGTCAGTACAAAAGACTACGCAACGAATTTGTGGGTGTATTAACTGGAAAAGGCCGCGAATGGGGTGGCTCATTGATCCGTCCTGAAGCTACCGGATATGGTACCGTTTATTTTGCAGAAGAAATGTTAAAAACCCGTGGCGACAGCATGAAAGGTAAAATTTGTACCGTTTCAGGTTCCGGTAACGTGGCCCAGTATGCCGTTGAGAAAGCTACCGAATTTGGTGCAAAATGCGTAACACTTTCCGACTCATCAGGATTTATATATGACCCAGAAGGAATTGATGCCGACAAACTGGCTTATGTGATGGAATTAAAGAACGTACGAAGAGGACGCATCAAAGAATACGCTGACAAATATGGTGCTGAATACCACGAAGGCAAACGCCCATGGCATATTAAATGCGACGTAGCCATGCCTTGTGCTACCCAAAATGAGGTAAACGAGGAAGAAGCCAAAGCATTGATCGCCAATGGTTGTTTCGTTGTTTCTGAGGGTGCCAATATGCCTTCATCACCTGAAGCCATCGAGGTATATCAGAATGCAAAAATCCTTTATGGACTTGGAAAAGCTGCCAATGCCGGTGGTGTTGCTGTTTCAGGCCTCGAAATGAGCCAGAACTCATTACGCTTGAGCTGGACTCGTGAAGAAGTTGACGCACGTTTGCATCAGATCATGAAAGATATCCACTCTACCTGTGTGAAATGGGGTAAAGAGGGCGATTATATTGATTATGTAAAAGGTGCCAATATTGGCGGCTTCGTTAAAGTTGCCGATTCAATGCTCGCACAGGGCGTTGTATAAAAATTCTCTGCTTGCAATTAAAAAAGGCACCTGAAAAGGTGTCTTTTTTTTGTATGTTTGCGTGCTCAAAACCTGACCTGGCATTCTTTGCGAAAAAGCTGATCCATGTTGAAAGAATTTATAAGGCGCATATTAATATTCCTGCACATTGATGTCACTAAAAACATCAAATACGACAGGTTAACGATGGACATCCTTGACAAGGTGTTGTGCTATGATTCAAACTGCATTGATATTGGCTGCTTTAAAGGAGAAATTTTACAGGAATTTATAAAAAGAAGCCCCGGGGGAACGCATGTTGCATTCGAGCCCATTCCGGGTTTTTTCAAGGCCCTGAAGAAAAAATTTAAATCCAAGCAACTTACAATTCATAATATAGCTTTAAGTGACCAATCGGGTGTTATCACTTTTAACTATGTGATTGATGCACCCGCTTATAGTGGTATCAAAAAAAGGGATTATGATGGTAAAAACCCGGATATAGAACTCATCGAAGTTAAAACCGATAAACTGGACCATGCACTGCCTGCAAATTACCGTGTTGATCTTATTAAGATTGATGTGGAAGGAGCTGAATTCAAAGTATTGAAAGGTGCTTATAATACCCTCAAGAAATCAAAGCCCATCATTATTTTTGAATTTGGATTGGGAGCCAGCGACTTTTACAAGGTTTCTCCTGAGCAATTTTACCAATATCTTGCCGTAGAATGCGGCTATCAAATTTATAAACTAAAAAGTTTCCTCAAAGACGGCTTATTTTTAAGTAAAAGTGCGTTTATCGAAACTTATAATACCAGAAAAGATTACTACTTTGTAGCTTCTCCTGTGGAGTAAACCCCTCCATTTTTACAAACCATAATTTTTTTTGGATGCATCTTAAAATTGCGTTTCCTGATTGGAAAGGAATTAGTTACTATTTGAATCCCTTATTCAGTCGGCAGTCTTCAGTCAGCAATCTTCCGTTAACAGGCTACATTTTTCAACCAGCAAACCAGTAAGACTTCTAATTCCTATAATCTGATAAAGGATACAACACCTTGTCGAATACATAATACTGCATCAACACAAAATCATTTCCGTCATTAATCAAACCATAAAAACGATCGTGATCAACAGGAACCAGCATTTCGTAAGCATTTGCAATGGATTCGGGCATACTGTGCTTTTTGAACATCGGCACCTTAGTTGTGTCATCGAACCTGTTAACCAGCGTTAACTCATAAACAGGTGTTGAGTTTATGATCGAATCAAGTTTCATGGGCGTCATCAGGTTATTCATTCTGGTTTCATATCGTAAATCCCTGAAAGAAGTCAGGAAATTAAGCAACTTCAACGTATCATAACTTTCCAGCACTTCTCCCGAGTGCATGGCTGTCATTTTATAATTGCCTTGCGCATCCTCGATATCAACTTTAAAACTATTTTCCGGATCTTCATAGAATTTTAAAGCAACACTTTTTATATCGGCAAGTTTGGTATTAAAAACAACATGGCTTTTCCAGTCGTCAGGTTTGGGTGAAAATCTTGAGAAAAGAAATCCCCTGAACCCAGGGATAAAAACTATGTAGGGATTGTCGGCATCTTCTATCAGCATATAAGTACCCATGTTATCCTGCGTTGCATCGCCCACATAAAATACTTTTGTCAGCTTCTCGTGTTTAAAAAATTTGTACCGATTAAACAAGTTGATGCGATACACTTCCTGATAAACTTCAACTTTAATTCCGTTACTTGCTAATCTCGAAATCACACCAGTTCGTATAGATAATGGTACTGGTGCTTTTACCCTTAATCGTTTCATGGTACTCAATAAAAAGTCGACAACTTTTGTATTCGCAACAAATTGATCATTAAGTGTCCATCCTGATGTGATTCGTTCAAGCAAAACACTGTTCTCTTTTTTATCTGCAATAAATACCTTTGTAACCGAAGCAGTATCTCTTACTGCAAAATCAGTTTCTTTTTCTTTCAGCGTACTATAACGATTGCTAACCAATGAGATAACTATTATGGCAACAATTAATGAAATAATTAATATGATGATTTTATTTTTCCTCATGTATATTCAGTTAACGTGTGTACTTTCTTTTTCTCAACCAAATCAAAAGCACTCCTGTGAGAAGCACAATCAATATCGGAGTTGTCACATTTATTATTTGCCAAACAAGCCGCTGATTATTTATTTTTGTTTTATCGAGCAATCGCAATTTCAATTCCCTTGAGCGTATGGATATCAATCCGGGACCATCGGTTAAATAATTCAAAGCATTTAAAATAAATTCTTTATTCCCGAATGTTTCACGGGTAAACTGGTCATAACCGAGGGGCAGAGGATATCCGTTTGGAATATGGAATTGATTTTTTATGATATCGCCGTCCGACACTACGATCATACTTGTATGATTACTAAAATCTTTAAATCCAATTTCTTTGGCTTCCATTAACGAGGGTGGTACGCGGTTTTTGTAATGCGATTCAAATACTCCTTCTAACAGTATGGCGATTGGTTGTGGAGGTTCCTGGTATAATCTCTCATCAGTTGTCTGACGGATGAGTGACAAACTGATCATGGCAGGAACACCAATAGTACGTGAATATGGTGAGCTTTGAAGCAATACTGTCTTTTTTACATTTCGAACCCTTGCAGTATCAAGGCTACTCACAAATTGTGTTTTAATCGCATTCAGATTTCTGACGATAGGATGATCGGAAATTGGCGTTACAACTGGAAAATAATACCATGGAAAGAAGTCAATCTGAGGCTGGTTTCCCATTTGACCGGTGCGTATTGGAATAGGCAAAGCATTCAAATCCATCACCAGGTTGGCGCTTAGTTTTATACCATAGGTGAATAGCTGATCCTTTAGTTCCATTGCATTTTCAATAGCTACCGTCGACTCAGCCGTTTGAATACTGTCCATTGAAGTAAGCACCGGATCGATTAACCACATAACTTTACCCCCATACATAATGTATTGGTCAATAATGAATTTGTCTTTAGATGAAAAGGCGGAGTCCGGTTTTGCTATGATAATGGCTTCATATTTAGGCTGGATCTGATAAGCTGAAGTAGCTGAATCAATCAAATTTCTGTTAACAAGGGCATTAATATTCTCATCCAAACGGAATCTTTCAACATTATAATCTTCCTGCAATGCCAGGGTAATATCATAAGTTTCATCCAGGCTCAATTCACCATGACCCTCAATAAATGCTACTTTTGGTTTTACCTTTTTGCTGAGTTTATTAATTACATTGGCAAATTTAAATTCCAAGTTCTGAATTGAATTATTTAGCACAGCTTCCGGGGGAACATTCATCTGCGCATTGAGCAGTTCAATTGGTAATTCACGATTTCGATAGGTGGCAATAACTCCCGGAAAAATTACCTGCTGGTCCATTCCAGTTTTGGTCTTTACCTGCAGATTGGTTGGATTTAATCCCTGCTCCATCAGCAACTGGTAGGTAGCATTCCGCTCTTCAACATCTTCACTTTCAGAAGGATTAATAAACTCATATTGTATGTTCTTATTATAAGCCCTGAACTCATCCAACAATTCCTTGGTAGCCCTTTTCAACCTTTTGAATCCTGCCGGAAATTCTCCTTCGAGATATACCTTGAAATATACAATATCATCGAGGTTCTTCAATAAATCCTTAGTTGCAGGAGAAAGTGTATATCTTTTTTCAGCAGTCAGATCGAATCGTGTGTATACCCTTGAGCTAATAACATTTGCAATGACAATAATAATCAGGGCAATGATAAAACTTCCGAAATACTTATACGGCGTATTTGTTTTCTCTTTTTTCATATGCTTTCAATTACCACTTTCTTTTTGCCAATGATAGTTTTGTGAGAAATAAGAACAGCATAATTATACTGGCAAAATATACCAGATCGCGTGTATCAATCACTCCTTTGCTTACTGCACTATAATGTGCGCTAATACCCATCGAACGTATTAAAAGATCAAAACTTCCGAACATTTCCAATGAATAAATAAATTCAAATCCCAGGTATAAAAAGGCACTTATCGCAATAGAAAGAATGAAAGATACAACCTGATTATCAGTTAAAGAAGATGAAAAAATACCAATACTTACAAAAGTAGCCCCCAGCAATAGAAGGCCAATAAAGGAACCCCAGAAACCACCCACGTCAATATTTCCCTGTGGCAATCCCAAATACCAGACTGAAATAAAAAAAATGATCGTTGGAATAACTGAAAAAATAATCAGGGTTAATCCGGCCAGGTACTTGGCTGATATAATCTGCATGTCAGTTAACGGCCTGGTAAAAAGTAATTCCATGGTTCCTGATTTTTGCTCTTCTGAAAATGAACGCATAGTAACCGCAGGCACGAGAAACAGGAATACAAATGGGGCTATTATGAACAATCCGTCAACATTGGCATAACCATAGTCAAGAATATTAAAATCAGTTGGAAAAACCCAAAGAAATAACCCTACAACAACCAGAAATACAATAATAACTATGTACCCGATTAATGAACTTAAAAAACTCCTGATTTCCTTTAAATATAACGCAAACATTTTTCAGTTGTTTAAGTAAAAGAGTCGCAAAAATAACACTTTTTCAGGTGAAATATTGTACGATAAAATATGACATGAGATCAGACGGTAAAACACCAAGCAGGCAAGGGATCGAATCAAAAGAATTGTTAATAACCTCTGTTCATATCTTGCTCTCAAATGTAAAAATCTATATGTTAAATAAATGTTATATTAGCTGCGAATAATAACCAAAAATGCAAACATGAAAAAATTT
>PKSW01000398.1 GCA_002869465.1 Marinilabiliales bacterium | reverse complement strand
GACGATTTGAAAAGGTCAAAGTTACAAAAGCTGGTGTTTTTTATATTCCGAACAGTCAAAGCATATTAATCTGCATACATATAGATTAAGATGTCCAAATAGAATTTTAAGGAAAGATCATTCGGTATCCGGCACCATGTAGTGTAATGATCTTAATAGTGGGGTCATCTGCCAGGTATTTCCGTAATTTGGCTATATATACATCCATACTCCGTGTAGTAAAATAATTAGCATCTCCCCAAATACGGTTGAGGGCCAGGCTTTTGGGTAACACTTCACCTTTGTGTTCCATCAATAGTTTGAGGAGTTCACTTTCCTTGGGGGAAAGTGATTGTTTAATTTTTTTAGATTCAGAACTGAGCAGTCTGGCACGGTAATCAAATTGAAATATACCCAGTTGATAGAGGTCATTTTCCAATTGCTGAGGGTTTGAATCGCCGCGGTTGAGGATGGCTTTTACTTTGTATAATAAAATCTCCGAATCGAAAGGCTTGGTTATATAATCATCCGCCCCGGTTTTATATCCCTGGACGATGTCATCACGTAATGTTTTTGCAGTAATGAATATAAATGGGGTTTTTGCATCTTTAATCCTGATCTCCCGTGCAATTGTAAAACCATCTATATGCGGAAGCATTACATCCAGAAGTATAAGATGATACGACTGCTTTTCAAACTGGCTGAGCGCATTTCTACCATCATCTATCCAATCGACCAGCAGATCATTTAATTCTAAGTATGATTTCAGGACAGCCCCGAAATTCAAATCATCTTCAACTAAAAGAATGCGTTTTTTCATGATGTGCATTTAACAATTAAACCCGATGGTAAATGTGCTTCCGTTGCAAACTTCACTATTAACTGTAATTGTTCCTCCGTGTGCATTAACAATCGCTTTTACATAACTTAATCCCAGCCCAAAACCTTTTACATTGTGGATGTTTCCGCTGGGTTTCCGGTAGAATTTATCAAAAATATGTTCCTGAACTTCCTTGCTCATACCCGTTCCATTATCAGAAATCCGAATGAAAAAAGTGCTGTCTTTATTGTAGGTTTCAACCAAAATTTCCGGTGGATTTTCATTGTATTTCACGGCATTGTCGAAAATATTCGTTAATACATTGGCAAAATGAATTTCATCAATAAGGATTTTTGAACAGGTAGCCCGGAGCAAAGTAACAATTTTGCCCTCTTTTTTCTTTACATTCAGTTCAATTACCTGGCAGGCATTTTCAATGATGGGATGCACATCTGCTAGTTGAAAATCCAATTGAAAGTCTTCATTTTCGATTAAAGCCATTTGCAATACTTTCTCAACCTGCTTGTTCATTCTTTTGTTTTCCTGCCGGATAATATCAAGGTAGTATTTGGTTTCTTTTTCTTTGCCCAGGATTTTAGGCGAATTCATAGTATCCGTTGCCAGCGATATTGTGGCAATGGGTGTTTTAAATTCGTGCGTCATATTATTGATGAAATCTGATTTGATATCAGATATCTTTTTCTGCTTTTGCATATAATACAAGGTCATTCCGAAGGTGAAAAGGATGATAAAGGTAAAAACAAGAGATCCGACGATCAACAATGAAATGGACCGGTACACATGTTTTGAGCGTTCGGGGAAATCCACGCGCAGAAAAAGGTTTTTCATAAACAAATCCTGCGGAAATAATTCAGTTTCATATCTGGCAGAAATTAGAAAAGTGCTATCGGCAGATGATTTGAGTATTTCTGTTGTATCGTTTTGTTCATTCACCACCTGGTAATCAAATGCCAGCGAAATACCATTGTTTTGTAATGCCTTGCTGATGATTGTGTCAAAATTTAATTGAAGCATCCTGCGATTAAAAGTCTCATCATCAAAACTATATTCAATCACCCATTGATTCATCGTTTCATTGAAGCGGGCATATTTTTCTTTTACAATTCTTTCGCGCTGTTGCTGGATTTCTTCTTCGGTAGCGACGATCAACTCCTCAATCTCATTTACTTCCACCTCATGGTCAACCCATGCATCCGCTATAAAATCTATGTCCATCTCTATTGAATCCGCACTCCAGATAACGTCAATATCATCAACAACTTCTGTATCGTCAATGATGGTAATTATATGATCACTCAAATTTGTATCCGGTAAATAAATCACTGAAGATCGCTGCATGCGATTGCTGTCGTTAAATGGCTTAAATCTCATATGCGGTTTTCTGGTTCTTGCGGTGTGTATCAATGAATCGATATTCATTTTTGGCGGCTTCGGCAGGTTTAATTCGCGTTCCAGAAATCGAAATGACTCAACTCGTTCAAGTTTTGAAATCCCCCTGTTAAGGGCTTTATAGACGGCCTGGTCAAATCTGGCTGATTCCGCCTCAAAAGCATGTTTGATCCATAATGCCTGAACCACGATGATTCCCACAAGGCTGATCGACATCAAAAAAATAATAATGCGGAAACGGGTTTTCATTTAAAAGGAGTTTGATTCACATTTGATATCAAAGATACGAATTCGTGTTATGTAACATGTTCACTTTAACCTTTCCTTAACCTTTTTTAACCGGCTTTAACCTTTGTTATCAAGTAGTTAAAATACATTTGTAAGCGAAAACTTAAATATATAAAAAATGAAAAATCAAATTACAATTGCCGCTGTAATCATCATTACATTGTTCTTGCTGATTTCGATGAGCGGGTTGGCACAGGAAGATAAAAAGGAAAAACAGGTGACCGTAAAAAGAGTTGAAGTTGAAAATGGTAAAAAAGTTGTAAAAGACACCACTTTCACCATTAAAGAGGGTGAAAAAGTGAATGAAATTGTTGAAAGTATTTCCTGGATATCGGAAGATGATTCGACCCGTATTCGTACGGATATTTTTTTAGATGATGAAGATGTCAGAGAAATGAGAAAAGTGATTATCACAAAGAAGGATGGAGATGAAGAAACAGTTGAAGAGATCATTATTCCATCAGGGCGTAAGGGGCCAAAAAAAGTAATGAAATTTAAAACGGATGATGGTGAAGAAGTCGTGATGGTTTTACCTAGTGGCCATCGCAAAGCTATGCATTGGAATTCGGATGATGATTTTGAATTCGAATTTGATATAGACAAGGATATTGATTTTGAATTTGATGCTGAGCAATTTGAAGCTGATATGGAAGGCCATCTGAAGGAATTAGAAAACGCCAGGGTGATCATTCTGGATGAAAATATGGAACTGCTGGATGAGTTAGGTGAGTTTGAAGATATCGAAATCGAAATGATGAGAAGACCCAGACCACCGAAACACCCATACATTAAAGAGCATTATATAAACCTTTTTGAACATGGTGTTACAGATAAGGAATTGCGTGATGCGGGGATTAAAAATAAACCCGACAGGCTGGAAGTAAATGAATTGGATATAGATAATAATGAGGGTGTGATCACTTTAAATTTTAGCATTCCCGGCGAAGCTTCTCCGAAAGTTGAAGTGTATAATTTTTTCGGCGACGAGGTATTTTCAGGAAAGCCAGAAGTTGTTAACGGATCCTATAAGCTGGTGATGGATTTAAGTCAGAAACAGCATGGAACTTATTACCTGCAAATCATCAATAAAAACAGTTCACTGACTGAAAAGATCAGGCTTTAGAACAATCGTGGTTTAAATTGTTGAGCCAGGCTGAAAGGCCTGGTTTTTTCATGCAGAAACAATTAAAAACTAAACCAGCTTTTGATGGTTTTGGTCTTGTCAAATTCTTTCTTATTTCTGAATTCGTTGTGATGCGAATCGTAATCATAATCTTTTGCCCATTCCACATGGTTTTCTGAGATTTCTTTCACTGCATTCACAATAAAATCCAGTTCATCATCAGTCATGGTGGGATGTAGCGATACCCTTACAAAACCTGGTTTTTCTGACAGGTCGCCACTCATAATTTTTGCAGTAATTCGCTTTGACTCCTCGGGCGTAACATTCAAAAGGAAATGTCCATAGGTGCCTGCGCACGAACATCCGCCACGCACCTGAATGCCATACCGGTCATTCAACAATTTTACGATCAGGTTGAAGTGAATATGCTGGAACCAGAAAGAGAAAATACCCAGACGGTCCTTTACATTATCCGCCAGTATATGAAGTCCGTCAATTTTACTGAAACCTTTGAAAGCTCTTTTAACAAGTTCCTGTTCCCTTTGGGCAATTAAAGCAGGATCCATCTGCTCCTTCACTTCAATGGCCATCGCGGCCCGCATACACTGCAGAAAGCCAGGAGTGCCGCCATCTTCCCTTAATTCAATATCCTCAATATATTTATGTCCGCCCCAGGGATCGGTCCATTCAACCGTGCCACCGCCCGGATGATCTGGAATGGCGCATTTATAAAGATCTTTATCAAATATAATTACACCTGAACTGCCGGGACCTCCCAGGAATTTATGAGGAGAAAACATCACAGCATCCAATTTATGAAGCGGATCTGCCGGGTGCATATCAATATTTACATAAGGTGCAGATCCAGCAAAGTCAATAAAAACAACACCACCATTTTCATGCATGATTTTTGCAAGTTCATAATAATCAGGTTTAATGCCTGTTACATTGGAGCAGGCAGTAAATGCCCCGATTTTCATCTTCCGGTTTTTGTATTTTTGTATTTCTATCCGGAGCTGATTCGGGTCCACCATGTTCATTTCATCCGGTTTCAATAAAACAACATCAGCAATCGTTTCTATCCAGGTGGTTTGGTTGGAATGATGTTCCATATGGGTGATAAACACCACCGGTCTGTCTCTCTTCGGATTGCAATCGCCGTTTTCATAAGTAGCGCAACATTTAAGCCCTAAAATCCGCTGAAACTTATTAACCACGGCCGTCATCCCGAAACCCTGTGTAAGTATTACATCATTTTCATCGGCATTTACATGTTGCTTGATCTTTTTATGGGCGTACTGATAGGCTTTGGTCATCAGGGTGCCGGTTTCTGTGGTTTCAGTGTGCGTGTTGGCCACATAAGGTCCAATGTCATGCATCATCCTGTCTTCAATAGGTTGGTACAAACGGCCACTGGCGATCCAGTCAGCATAGATCATTTTTTTTGCTCCATAAGGTGTGGTGATTATTTGGTCGATCCCTACAACCTGGCTTCTGAATTTGCTGAAATGTTTTTCAAGATTACTCATAATGCGGCCTGTTTATGATTTTATTCACAGCTATTGAGACAACTAAATCCTGCGTAAGGTATGCATCCGGTAGGATTTTTTTTGAACACAAATATAACTAAAAATGGCGTGTGATGATTGGGGAAGAGTGCATGGACGAATGGGCGAATGGGTGAGAGGGTGATTGGGTGAGTAGGAGAAAAATGGTGAATGTGTGGCGTATCCCCTTTGAGGAAAAAGGGGTAGGGGTAGGCGAGCGGAATATAATGACGAGAGTTGTCGAGAACATTAACCAGCAACTAAAACACTATTCGAACCAGGGATCGTAATGAGTGTTGGGGCTGGAGTAAATGTCCGTGTTGTTATAGCGCAGTATAGTTTTGAGCATGGCAGATTGGGTTTTCGCCTTTTTATCGCTTGGATCCAGACTGTGGATTTTCAGATAATCGTTTATGGCTTTAGCCCATTCCTGTTGCTTCTCAAAAAGTTGCGCCCGGATGTGCAATAATTCAATATCCTCAGGTGCTTCAGAGAGGAATGTGTTTAGCTGATCAATGGATGCTGATATTGGTGACGTTCCTGACACTTCCTGGGCTTTAGCAATGATTGATTTTCTTTCTTTTTCAGATATTTTCATTGAGAAATAAAAGTAATTTGAGTTTAATTACTGGTAGTTATCCGAAAGATGCTGATCTCGATATCGCCGTTTTGTGAATAAATCGACATCCAGTTGTTGTCTTCAGCAAACCACTTATATTGGTTGCCCACCCTGATGATAAAATCGTTCATTTCTTCATCCTGCGGCACCTGAACAACAAATCCACCATTTTTACCATTATCACCGCCATAACTGAATATCATTTTGAATGACTGATTGGTCAGGTTGCGTGCTTTTACGAGTACATAATTGCTTTTACGCACGTTCACCGGAATCGGATCGAATTCAAATCTTTCAGTAACTTCCGAGTTGATCACAATACGTTCTTTTACTATATCAGTGATGGCATTGTCATCTAAATACTTGGTGATCTTTTTGATCATCTCAACCGGGTAAGGCTCGTCAGGCAACATACTTCGTGCCTGCTGGTAACTCTGGATGGCCTTATCATAAATTTTTGAATTGTATAAATTATCGGCTTCAGCGATCACTACATCATATTGTCCGCGAATTACTTTTAGTTCTTCTTCGATGATCTTTTCACTTTCAGCAATTTTAGCATTTGGATAACTTTCCTCGGGTTTGATGCTTCTCGCTATCTTATATTCAATCAGCGCATCTTTATAATTGCCCTGGGTAAAATATACATCTGCTTTTGTGATGGCTTCGTCATAGCGCTGCTGCCTTTCAGCGGCCAGGCGTTCCAGTATATCATCAATTTCTACAATTTTTTGCTGAGGATATTTTTCTGATGATTTGGCTGCCAGGGCTTTTTCAAATTCTACCTTAGCTAATTCATAACTTTTCTCTTCAAACAGCATATCCCCGTTCCTGATCGCATTGTCAAAGGTCTCTTGCCGCGCAATTTCTCTTTCTCTGTTAGTCTTTAGGGTTTTTGCTTGCTCCATATTGGCAAGCGCTTCTTTACCTGAGGGTTTGATGCGTATGGCTTCTTCATAGGCGGCAATTGCATCTGCATAAGCCTGTAAATTCAGCAATGAATCACCTTTTCGCAAATGCACCTGGTAAATGGCATCAATTTCTGCCTGCCTGATGCGTGCATCTATGATACTATCAATTTCTTCAATTTTCTGCTGGGGTAAAGGTTCATACGATTTCAACTCAAGCGCATTCTGATAGGCCATTTTAGCATCTTCCAATTTGTCCTCGTTAAATAAACGAGCAGCAAGCAATACTTGCTTGCTATAATTCTCATCCAGCTCTTTTTGCGCTGCTGCATTTAACAATAACTGCTGAATCTCTTCTATCCGCTTCTGCGGGTAGTCATCCATCGACTTGATCGCTTGTGCTTCTTTATATTTGCTCGTGGCCAGATCGTAATGCCCTGCGCTGAAGAGTTTATCTCCTTCTGCAATGAGTGTCTGGTATTCATTGTCGAGTTTTTCTCTTTTAGCAATCAATGTCAATTCTTTCTCAATATCCATAATGCGCTGCTGCGGATAGGCATCATCCGGCCTGATAGTGAGCGCAAATTCGTATTGTTCTCTCGACGACATGTATTGTTGTGCATCAAATAAACTATCCGCTTTCGCGATCATATTAGCATAATTCTCTTCAAATGCCCTGCGCTGTGTCGCAAAGTGGGCATCAATTTCTGTTAGTTTTGTTTTCGGATACGATTCCCCCGGTTTTAAGGTCAGTGCCAGGTTATATTGTCCCTGCGCTGCTGTAAACTCTTCAATAGCAAGCAGGCTATCTGCTTTATCCACACTGATCTGGTAATTCTTATCCAGATCTTTTCGCTGCAATGCTAATTGCTCATTGATCTTATTG
>PKSW01000392.1 GCA_002869465.1 Marinilabiliales bacterium | reverse complement strand
GATGGAAATTTCCCAACTGTTATTTCACCAAATCCTGAAGAATCTGCTGCATTGGAGATGGCATTAAAACTGGCAGATAGCATAAATGCTGACCTCGTTATGGCCACCGATCCTGATGCAGACCGTGTGGGAATTGCCATCCGCAAAGAAGGAAAAATGGTTTTGCTAAACGGGAACCAGGCCGCTACCCTGTTGATTTATTACCTGTTGGAAAAATGGCGTGAAAACGGTTTGTTGACAGGTAAGGAATACATTGTAAAAACTATTGTTACTTCTGAGATATTGTTTGATATAGCCGACAAATACCAGGTGGAACATTTTGATGTATTAACCGGGTTTAAATATATTGCAGATATTATTAAAGACCTCGAAGGCGTTAAAACATTCATTGGTGGTGGCGAAGAAAGTTACGGTTACCTGGTAGGTGACTTTGTGAGGGACAAGGATGCGGTAAGTTCCTGTGCTATGATTGCAGAAGTAGCTGCATGGGCAGCAGATAAAGGCGTTGGCTTATTTGAACTGTTACAAAGTATTTACATGGAATTCGGTTTTTATAAAGAAGATCTGATTTCCGTGGTACGCAAAGGCAAGGCAGGTGCAGAAGAAATACAACAAATGATGGATGATTTTAGGAATCAGCCTCCTCAGAGTTTTAATGGATCAAAACTGGTGCTCGTAAAAGATTATTTATCTGGGATTGAGAAGAACCTTAAAACAGGTCTTGAGAAGAAGATAAATCTGCCCACTTCCAATGTGTTGCAGTTTTTCACTGAAGATGGAAGTAAAATTAGTGTCCGCCCTTCAGGAACGGAGCCGAAAATCAAATTCTACTTCGGTGTAAAAGCACCGCTGGCGAAAGTAGATGAATTTGAACAAGTGAATGATTTTCTTGAAAAACGTATAGAAGGAATAAAGAAAGATTTAGGAATCTGACAAAAAGAGCCGCAAACGCGGCTTTTTTTATGGAATAATATCATCCGGCAGATCGAGACTTTTGTTATACATGGTCATTGCCCGCTGGCTCATACCCATGTTTGAGAAACCACCATCATGATACAGGTTTTGCATGGTTACCTTCTTGGTGAGGTCAGAAAACAGCACCAGACAATAATCAGCACATTCGTCGGCATCCGCATTGCCGAGTGGCGACATGCGATCCGTGAAATCAATCAGTCCTTCCACTCCTTTTACACCTGACCCGGCAGTTGTTCTGGTGGGTGACTGAGAAATCGTATTTACCCTGATCTTCCGTTCACGGCCATAAATGTATCCAAAACTCCGTGCAATTGACTCGAGCAAGGCTTTGGCATCTGCCATGTCATTGTAACCATAATGGGTTCTTTGAGCGGCTATGTATGATAAGGCAACTACGGAACCCCAATCGTTGATTGCGTTGAGTTTAAAAGCCACCTGCAACATCTTATGAAATGAAACAGCCGAAATATCCAGGGTTTTATTGAGGAAATTATAATCAAGATCGTTATAAACACGTTTTTTTCTCACATTTAACGACATTCCAATAGAATGCAGAACAAAGTCAACCTTACCTCCGAGAATTTCCATCGATTTGTTAAAAACATTTGTCAAATCAGCAACACTGGTGGCATCCGCCAAAATAATTTCTGAATTTGTTTTTTCAGCCAACTCACTAAGCATTCCAAATCGTTGGGCTGTTGGGGTGTTACTCAATGTAAAAACAGCACCTTCGGCATGTGCTTTTTCTGCTACTTTCCATGCTATCGATTTATTATCCAACGCACCAAAGATAATTCCCTTCTTTCCTTTTAAAAGATTGTAAGACATAACAGTATCATATTATTTAGACTCATTATGGATCGCAAAGATAAAAGAATAATCGAATAAAATCCGGTGTAAAAAAAACAGCAATGTTTGGTTTATTGCAATAACTCCCTTGCTGCCTTCACGCTTGTGTCGGTTACATTTTCGTCGCTTAACATTTTTGCAATGGACTCTACCCTGCCATTGTCATCCAATATTTCAATAAAAGTACTGGTTGAATTATCATCTTCAGTTTTAAAAACATGATAATGATACTGTGCTTTTGAAGCAATTTGGGGCAAATGCGTTATGGCCAGTACCTGGTGTTGTTCTGACATATTCTTGATAATATTACCTACTTTTCCTGCAATTTCACCTGAGACACCCGCATCTATTTCGTCAAAAATGACCGTGGGGAGAATGTTTCTTTGATTTATAAGTGATTTGATGGCCAGCATCAACCTGGATAGCTCGCCGCCACTGGCAACAGAGGATATCTGTTCGGGTTTTCCTCCTTTATTGGCATTGAATAAAAACTCTACTTTGTCCATGCCCATGCTGTTTAAATCATCGAGTTTGTTAACCTCAATGATAAACTGGGCATGGTTCATTCCAAGTTGTTTCAGTAGGGTCTTTATTTCTTCTGACATGTTTTCTGCAAACTTCTTACGCTGCTCATGGAGTTGGTCAGCCAGTGAATGTATCAGAGTGCGGTCTTTTGTCAATAATTTTTCTGCTTCTTTAATTTCGTCGTCTATTGTTTCTATAGATTTTAATTTTTCGGCTATTTCGTTCTTCAAGGCGAGTAAATCTTCAACAGATTGAAGATGATGTTTCTGAAGCAAGTTATAATACAGGTCCAGTTTGTTTTTAATATCCTGAAGTTCATGTGGATCATACTCAATATCATCGCTAATTCCGTTTATTTCGGCGGAGATATCTTTTAAATCTATATGTACAGAATTCAGCCTGTCGGCCATTGATTTGATGCTTGAATGGTAATCCGATAACCTGCCAATTACAGATAGAACTTCTGTAAGCATCTGATTAATATTTACATCATTTTCATCCAATAATTCTTTGCACTGCAAGATTCCTGATGCGATTTCCTCGGAATTGGAAAGTAGCTTTTCTCGTTCAGTTAGTTCTTCAAAGGTATTTATATCAAGTTTAACGGCTTCGATTTCATGTAGTTGAAACCTGAAATAATCTTCATCTGTCTTCAGCTTTTCATTTCTTTTTTTGAGTTCATCCAGATGTTTTATTCGTTTCTTATAAACGTCAAAGAGTTTTTGATATTCATTCAATATTTCGGGAGCATTGGTAAAAGCATCCAGGGCATGTAGCTGAAATTCAAATTTACCCAGGTTCAGGGTTTGGTGCTGCGAGTGTATGTTAACAAGCTTCTCTGCAAGTTCTTTGAGCGTTTGAAGGCTTACAGGGCTATCGTTGATAAACGCTCTTGATTTACCCGAACTGCTGATTTCCCTGCGCAGAATTGTTAATTCATCATAGTCCAGGTCATTGGCTCGAAAAAAAGCTTTCAGGTCGATTTGATCGATGGTGAACTCACCTTCTACAATACATTTTTTATCCGGATTCTTGATGGCCTTCTGATCAGCCCTGTTGCCCAATATCAATCCGAGTGCGCCCAGTAGAATTGATTTCCCGGCACCTGTTTCCCCCGTTATTACTGAAAATCCCTGGTGAAACCCGATATGAACTTCATCAATCAACGCGTAATTCTGTATGGATATTGACTTCAGCATATTAGAATTGGAAAATTAAGAAACAAATTTAGAAAAGAATTGCCAGCATTTAGTTGTTCACTTCAAGATATCTTGAACCGTTTGCGGGATCAATCTCTTTCATGATCGTGATCATATTGGTTTTTTCTGCCGGACTAGCTTCCTTAAAAATATTGATGATTTCGGCTCTTTTGGCTTCAGTCATTACTTGTAGAACATATAAACCGGGTCTCTTGTCATAAACGATCTTAAGATTTTCCAATGACTGGGAGATAACTTCTCTACCGGCAGTTTTGTCTTTTGACATGACATCCAAACCTCTCCTGTGATATTCGTATAAAAATGTTCTTATTTGTTTATATGAACTGTTGAGAAGACCTTCAATAAGCTGGTATCGGTTTTTTGGGCCTTCGAATGCGCGCCAGCCGAGCTCATTTCCACTTTGCGCAGCTGTGGCAGTTGCTAATGCTTTTTCGTAAAATGTAGTTCCCCCTTCAAGAGAAAATGTATCAAAATCAAGTCCAAGCATCAAATAGGCATAAAATCCAAGTATTGATGTCAGATTATTGGAATAAGATCCATCAATAAATTCCATAGGTTGGTTAGGAACATATCGGAAGCGTATATCATCATCAACAATATTTATTACTACTGAATTATAATCAGTACTGTAGATCGGCCTCTCAAGTACTAAATTAATTTTACCCCCAAAATCGTCTGTCGAAATAACTTCATTAATGGTGATAATCATTGTACAGGTGATGCGTTCTTCGATTTTCATATTGTAATTCGACCATTTCCTGGTATTGATGAATTCAAATATGGAAGTTTTCATCGCATCAAATACGCTTTTGTCAATTCCTTCAATTCTAGGTGTTTGGATTTGTACGTTACATAAAAACTCCTGCGCTAACATATTTTTTGTCAGCATCATAATCAATGTGAAAACCAGGATTTTTCTAAACATTATTCGAAAATTAATTCTTCTTCAATATATGTAACGATATCTTTAGCGATTTCTGATTTGAGTTTGAGTGGAATTTCTATAATTTTATTGTGATTGGAGATCAAACTAACTTTATTAGTTTCGAATTCGAAACCGGCTCCTTTGTCATTTAAAGAGTTAAGTATGATCAGGTCAAGATTTTTTGATTTTAGTTTTTTAATCGCATTTTCTTTTTCGTTCTCAGTCTCCAGCGAAAATCCAATTAACAATTGTTTATTTGTTTTTTTGCTACCCAGCTCTTTTAAAATATCAATGGTTGGTTTCAGATGAATGGAATTTTTACCCGCGGCTTTTTTAATTTTCTCTTTTTGAATCTCTTTTGGCGTGAAATCAGCAACTGCAGCAGCCATAATGGTGATATCAGCATCGGTAAAAGATGAGGTAATAGCCTGGTGCATTTCAGCAGCAGTTATCACATTTTCAATGCTGATAGATGGATTTGTAAGCTCGTATTTAGTAGGACCCAATACAAGTTTTACAATGGCGCCTCTTTTTACGAATGCTTTTGCTAATTCAATTCCCATCAAGCCTGAACTTCTGTTGCCCAAAAACCTGACTGGGTCAATTGGTTCATAAGTAGGCCCCGCACTGATAAGTATACTTTTGCCTCTTAGAGCTGAATCCGGAATGAGCGCATTTTTCAAAATTGAAAATATATTCTCCGGTTCTTCAAGACGCCCGAATCCTCGCAGTCCGCTTGCCAGCTCCCCTTCTGTGGGTTCAATTAAAGAATACCCGAATTTTTCAAGTGTATGTATATTCTTTTTTGTTGATGGATGTTTGTACATATCAAGGTCCATTGCTGGAGCAAAGTAAACCGGACATTTTGCTGAAAGAAGCACGGTTAGGAGCAGGTTATCCGCAATTCCGGTTGCCATTTTAGCCATTGTATTTGCTGACAGAGGGGCGACAAGAATCAAATCTGCCCATAAACCCAGGTTTACGTGGCTATGCCAACTGCCATCACCTTTGTCAAAAAAATCAGTTAACACGGGTTTTTCAGAAAGTGTAGAAAGCGTTAGAGGCGTTACAAATTCAGTTGCAAAGGGCGTCATTACAATTTGCACCTCTGCACCTTCCTTTTTTAACAGTCTGATCAATAAAGGAATTTTATAAGCAGCAATACTGCCTGTAATACCAATTATTATTTTCTTCCCTTTTAACATTATATGGTTTAATACCCGCCTTTTTCCTTATGCGGGTTTCTCATATAAATATCGTTGTTCAAAAACTCGTTAATAGCGAATAAAGTAGGTTTCGGGAGGCTTTCATAAAACTTGGCTATCTCAATTTGCTCGCGATTTTCAAAAACTTCTTCCAGGTTATCAGTAGCGGGTGCAAATTCAGCAATTTTCTGATCAAGTTCCTGTTTTATTTCCTGTCCAATCTGGTTGGCTCTTTTGGATAAAACAACAACTGTTTCATAAATGTTCTCAGTGTGCTCGTAAAAACTATCTTTTTGACGGGTTACTGCAGTTGTTTCTGTTTTAATCTTTTTATAGTCCATTTAGTTATTTATTTTATTGTTGTATTTTTTTCTTTGCATTTTCATTAATCGATTCAACCTCCTTCAGGTACTCACTATCAGGATACATGTACAAGAGGTTGTTATATGCTTCTATTGTTTTTTCGTATCGTTCTTCTTTTTTTGTAAAAACGCTTTTTTCGGCATAGGTATAATAGGCTTTGGCGATATAATATAATACTTCCTCTTTAAACTCAGTGTCGGGATAATCATCTAACAAATTCTGGAATGAAGTAATGGCAGCCTGGAAGTCTTCCATCCGATAGTATAATTTACCAATATTGTAATTTTTTATTTCAAGCTTTTTCCTCAAATCGTCCATAAGTTTATTGGCCTCATCAACTCTTGAGCTTTTTGGATACATATCAATATATAACTGAAGTTCTTTAAGTGCTAAATACGTGTTACTCTGGTCAAGGCTTGACCTCGGTGATGCCAGGTAATGGCAATAGGCTCCAAGAAAACTGGCTTCTTCAGCTTTATCAGCCATAGGATACATCTGTGCGTATTGCTTGTAATAATAACTGGCAATTTCATAGTTTTTTAACTGAAAGTAGCAATTTGCCGTATAGTAGGCGAGTTTTTCTCCTCGTTCAGTACCCCGGTAAACAGCTCTCAGTACATCAAAAAACTGCAAAGCCTTGTTAAAATCACCACTTTCATAGAGGTCAATACCAGTCTCGTATTTTAATTCATTATTAGCACTTTTTAAGGTCTTGTTATAACTTTTACAGCTATAGCTAAATACCAATATGCCAATGAATAATATTATAAATGGGGATTTTTTCAACATCGTGCAAAAATATAACAATTTGTTGAAGTACAAAACGAATAAGTCATCCTATTATTTTAGATAAAGTTTTATTATTTGGTTAAAAAATGAAAATCACACGATGTGAAGAAATGAATAAAATTGAAATGGAATGATCTGTTAATGAAAACAATACAAATAGATGGTTATTTATCAACGCAAATTGTGGGTTTTTTTAATGACTGGGGTCTCTCTAAATCGTTAAATTTCATACTTTTGTAGCTAAAATTAAGCTTAAAAATATGGACGTATTTGATAAATGTGATATGGCAATGGGACCTCTTGGCAAGTATGCATTTCAGGCTGAGGGTTATTATATGTTTCCAAAACTTGAAGGTGAGCTGTCTAATAAGATGATCTTTCAGGGAAAGGAAAGATTGGTTTGGAGTTTAAATAATTATTTAGGACTCGGTAATCATCCCGAAGTTAGAAAAGCTGATGCCGATGCAGCGAAAGAATGGGGACTGGCATACCCGATGGGTGCACGGATGATGTCGGGTCACACTAGCAAACATGAAGAGTTAGAGCAACAACTTGCTGAATTTGTAAATCGTGAGGCCGCCTATTTGTTAAATTTTGGTTACCAGGGCATGGTCTCCATTATCAATGCTATGGTGGATCGTAAAGATGTTATTGTTTATGATTCAGAGGCACATGCCTGCATTATTGATGGTATGCGTCTGCATTTTGGAAAAAGATTCGTCTATCCGCATAATAATATGCAAAACCTTGAAAAAGAACTGGAAAGAGCTACCAGAATAGTTGAGAAAACAGGAGGAGGAATTCTTGTAATTACTGAAGGTGTGTATGGAATGACAGGTGGTCTGGGTAAATTGGATGAAATAGTGGCATTAAAAGATAAATTCAATTTCCGATTATTTATTGATGATGCACATGGCTTTGGAACTATGGGACCAACCGGAGCTGGAACAGATGAACATTTTGGGGTTCAGGATAAGGTAGATCTCTATTTTGGAACATTCGCAAAGTCGATGGCTGGAATAGGTGGATTTATAGCCTCAAACAAGAAAGTGATAAAATATCTGCAATATAATATGAGGTCGCAGGTCTATGCAAAATCATTACCCATGCCAATGGTTATTGGTTCTTTAAAAAGATTGGAATTGCTTAGAAATGAGCCTGAACACCGTCAAAAGCTTTGGACTATCGTTCATGCATTGCAAAGTGGATTGGGGGAAAAAGGATTTGACCTGGGTGATACGGGCTCACCGGTAACACCTGTTATGCTTCATGGAACCGTAGGAGAGGCTACACAAGTTACATATGACTTGAGGGAAAATTATAACATTTTTTGTTCAGTTGTTGTTTATCCTGTTGTGCCAAAAGGTGTTATTTTATTGAGACTCATACCTACGGCCGTGCATACGTTAGACGATGTAGTCTACACCGTAAATGCATTTGCAGAAGTAAAAGAAAAACTGGAGAATAAAGTATACAGCGAAGATTTAAAAGTTCAGGTTATCAAATAAATAAGTAATATTGATGCAAACCGGTTATTCATGTAATTGAGTAGCCGGTTTTTTTATAGGTTTGTAATATGGATGCTGATAATAATTTAAGTAGAAAGAACTTCTGGATTATAGTCATTAATTCAACAGCTGCTTTTGTTATTTCCTATCTGTTGGTTTTCTATTTGAATCATTTTTCTATCATTTTTACGGCAGGAATGTTCGAGCACAATATCAGCTTTGATTACAGCCAGATAAACTACCATGTGGCTCCTTCCGATTGGACAAGTGACTCGGTAAAAGTAATTTATGGTTCGGGACCACTGCTTGTTTTTATAACAGGTTTGCTTTCAGTCCTGGCCTATTCTTCTTTGTCTGAAGAAACAGAAAAGATCAAAATATTATTACTCTGGCTCTCTTTAAATGCTTTCAATTTTGTGTTCTCCGGTATTATTATCGGTATTATTTTTAAAATACGAATAGCTCATTTGTTTATCTGGATGTATCTTAACGATTCACAATTACTTATGATGGCCATGCTTGGCTTTTTTGGGATAATGATCATTGCATTGCTTTTATCGAAGAAGATAGCTTTTAGCGCGAATACATATTTTAATAAGCTGGATGAAAACAATTATCCATTTTTTATCATGTCTCAGATTATTGTTCCATTTATAGCGGGAGCTATAATCATAGTCATTTATTTTATGCCGCAATTACAAATCACGGAAACCTACATTTGGATTGGCTTGGCAATTATACTAATAATTTCAGCCTATAGGATTTCTAAACTGGATCCTGTTTACTTTGATGAAGACACAAAAAGTATTGATATGTATTGGCCAATAATAATAATATCAATTGCTTTGCTCATTGTTTTGCGCTTCGCACTGCATAATGAGATTTTAATTAATTGGACAGAATAATAGCTAAAAATACCCGGTATAAGTTATTTTATCTTTTGATGATTTTTTGATAAGATCTAAAGTGATCACACTCCCCATAAAATATATAAATACCCGAATCTAAATGTCCAAGATTAATTGATTTAGAATATCGATTAATAGACTTGCTAACCAACACATCACCGTGGAGCGATATAATTTTAATTTTCATTTCATCCACATCACATTTAATATTGATCAAGTCCTCAAATGGATTTGGAAAGACCGTAACAGCATTTTTAGTTGTTTCAAATTCGTTATCGAAACTGAGGCAACTATCTACAAAAATTGAATCTTGCTTATAAGACTCGCAATTATAAATATTAGTGTAGCTATATATAATTACATTCCATCCTAAATCAGCACTTTCAGGTGCAAAGATTCCTGAAGGGCTTACATGATTTCCACTGAAAATGCCACCTGCCGGAGTAGCAAGAAGCTGTATCGGAGGTTCCTGCTCGTTACAAACCTGTTCTGGCCAATCAACAAGTACAATCTCTGGAAGTGGATTTACAGTTACGGTAACCTGAGCATTTTCAGTTTGTTCGCCATCATTAACTTCAACAGCATATGTGGTTGTTTGATCTGGTAAAATCAATGGGTTTTGCTCGTTCGAATAAAATCCTTCAGGATCAGAACTCCATGAATAAGTATATGACCCTGAACCGCCTGATGCGTATGCACTTAATTGACTGGAGCTTTGTTCACAGATGATTTCCGGCGTTGCTGAAGCAAATACATTTAATATTTCTGAAGTATTAATAAAGTTATCTTTTACAAGGCTTTCTGTGCCTCCAGGACCAGTTACAGTAAGTGAAACATTGAATATATCTATTTCTGTATAAATATGCTCCGGGTTTTGATCATCAGATGTATTTCCATCACCGAAATCCCATAGCCAGCTATCAATTGTTCCTTCAGTCAGGTCAAAGAAGTAAACGGTTAAAGGAATACTTCCTGAAGTAGGGTCGGCCGAAAAATCAACCAATGGAGGTGGTTCGCTAACGGTAATGTAATCAATTTTGGATTCTGTATCAATGCCTCCAGGCCCTTCACATGTCAGGCTGATTGTATAAACGCCCGGTGTATAAAAAACATATGTAGGGTTCTGTTGCGTCGACCATCCACCATTTCCAAAATCCCACTGCCATGATGTGATTTCATTTTCTGATAAATCTGTGAATGTAACATGCAATGGAGCAACACCTTGCACGACATCGGCAATAAATTCAGCTATCGGTCCATCGGGCGGTGGAATTACATTTATATAATCTATTTTATTTTCGCTATCAGTTTCACTATTGTTCGAAACGGTTAATTCAACCGAGTACAATCCTGTATCAGTAAATTTAACGACAGGATTTTGGGTATTTTCATCTGTTCCTTCAAGGTAAATAACATTCGAAGGAGAAAATGCCCATGACCAACTATTTGGAGAGCCCGCTGATAAATCAGCAAAATGGACGGTATCTAAAGTGGTCGGATTTAGATTATCAGCGATGAAATTGGCATCTAATGCTTCACTTGAAACAAGTTGAACATTAAGAATTACAGTATTTTCATCAGTTGTATTCACATTATTGAAAGTTTGAGAATAATATCCCGGATGAGAAAATGTAACACTATATGTACCTCCTTTTATAGGGCGGTGATAATTACCCAGAGGTAACTGACAATAAACTTGTGAATTGTCTTCATCGTGGCTATTAATAAAAACCTGAGCAGCCAGGGGATTGCCGTTTGACGCATCAGTTACAATACCTTTAAAACCATATAAAGATTGTTCCATATAATTCAAACATGAGCGGTGGAGATACTCCCAAAAATCAGGAAGTTGATTAGCCGGTGGTAATTTAGTGGAAGAAACCTCTAGTGTAACTTCCCTGCAGTTATGAAAATAATTCATATAATCTTGCCTTCCACCAGCGATGCTATACCAATCATAGCCATTAGTCACTCCATTATCAAGATCTGTCATATATCCACTGGGGGCATATACATGCGCTGTATCGGCAAATTGGCGGCTTACCAACTCCCACCAATCCGTATCTGCATGACGTCTATACCAGGTATCCCAAGGATAGTTTACAACTTCAACTCCACCATGAAAATTTGCTGACATTACGAATTTGTGTGCTTCAGCGAAGTTCATGAAATGTACTGTTTCAGTTTGCCAGGCATTTCCATCAGGGTGATCACCATCTTCAGGATCTGCATAGTTCCTGTTCATGTCAATCCCAAAAGCATTGCCTCGGGTTGCTCCGTAAACAGTGTTGTTTCCCCCCGCGTAAGTTCCATCAGGATTTGCCAGGGGATTGATCCAGATATCAATATTATCAACCAGGTTTGTCACCTGATCATTCGTGCCGTAATTTTCTAATAAATAATCGATTAACCGCAGCATGACTACAAAGCCAGTTAATTCATCGCCGTGGATACTTGAGGTATATAAAAATTCTGGTTCCTCTTGAGGTACCCCAAGATTATTATTGATATGAATACAAAGTAGTTCTCTTCCTTCATTTGTTTGTCCGATACTGACTAATTCGCATAAGTCCGGATGGTCAATTGTAAATTGATTCATTATATCCAAATATCCCTGGTAGGTTGGATAGGAATCCCATTCCCGGTCTCTTAAGGCTTCTTCCCCATCCATCATCTTGGGAATATGTAACATAGAAGGAGCTGTCAATACTTCAAAAGGTATCTCTAATTCAAGAAATTGATCAAATTCTTTCTTGTTTGCATAAGCGAAAACACTATTATTCTTGATATTATCTATGGAAATGACTTTTGATAGTTTATTCATTTCCGTATAAGAATCATCCATACTGAATTTGAAATATACTTCACCTCTTTTTTCTAATGTTGAAGTGGCCGCATCAATAGCAGACGTCTGAGCCAATATCAGGTTGCTGCATAAGAATAGCGTTATAAAGAGCAGAATAAATTTTTTCATTTGAAAAGTTGTCATTTTTTATAATTAATTAAAAATCATCTATTTAATCAATAAATTGATGTATGAATGTGTTCAGTTTTTCAGAAACCTCTTCATTTACATTGACCAAAGGCAATCTCAGGTTTTCATCCAGGATATTCAATACAGATAAGGCTTTTTTAATTCCTGCCGGATTACCATCAGCAAATAATTGTTCAATAATGTCCAATAAAGCGTAATGTAGCTTACCGGCATCAATAAAATTTCCTTTTAAGGCTAATCTCACCATATCTGAGAATTCTTTAGGAAAAGCGTTTGCAACAACTGAAATAACACCTTCAGCACCTACGCTGATCATAGGAAGTGTTAAAGCATCATCACCTGATAATACATTGAAATGCGCAGGTCTATTTTGAATGATCTTCATGATCTGGTTAAAATCACCTGAAGCTTCTTTGACGGCAACTATATTCTCAAATTCATTTGCCAGTTTCAATGTTGTTTGAGCACTCATATTTGAACTTGTGCGGCCAGGTACATTATATAGAATAATTGGCCTGGGACAACTTTTTGCTATGGCACTAAAATGTTCATATAGGCCCAGTTGGTTGGGTTTGTTATAATAGGGTGCTACGGAAAGAATTCCTGAAATCTGATTCAGGTCAATACTCTGAATGCTATCAATAACATGCTTGGTGTTGTTCCCCCCTATTCCCAAAACAATGGGCAGTTGGCCATTTACTACCTGGATTATATGCAACAATACTTCCATTTTCTCCGATTCATCCAGTGTAACTGCTTCACTGGTAGTCCCCATGGCTACAACAAATTCAACGCCTCCTTTTATGATATGATTCAGAAGCCTTTCAATTGCTGGGTAGTCAACCTGCTTATGCTTATCAAATGGCGTAACGATTGCTACACCTGTACCTTTAAATACCATATTCATTAGGTTGTTTTTATATTCAGAACAGAAATGTAATGCTTAACCTGTTCATAAAACTTCATATATGAGAAATCTTTCTTGATATAATCAAAAGAAAGGTTATAAATATTATTTTCCTCAGGAAGATTTAATCCAATTTTAAAACCTGCTTTAATATTTGAAACCAAATATTGACAAAAAGTTGAACCCGATGTATCAAAGCTAATAAGTATATCGTGACGCTTATTCTCAATAAAATCAGCAAGTCGTTCTTTCTTTTTACCAAAAATAGTGAAGTCGTCAAGGTTAAAAAAGAAGATTGATTTGTTGGTAATCACATCATACGATTCATGTGAGTTGCCAAAAATGTAAACATCCAGTTTTTTATAGTCCTTTCCGGCTTTAAATGTTAACTGCCTGATAAGATCCAATTCTTCCTTACTATTTATACAAAAAAACATGGATAAACTGGTAGCAAGTTTCAGGTTTTCAAATCTTGCAACCAGCGTTTCTTCAGCCTGCAATCGCCTGATGAAGTAATCCTGAATTTCTTTTTTTATTTGTTGTGTCAGCCCCATGGATAAAATCGAGCGTAAAAATAGCAAGAAATATGATGAGAATATACATTTTCATACCTTTGAATCAATTCAACTAAACAATACATGAAGATCACATTTTTAGGGACGGGAACATCACAGGGCGTTCCGGTAATTGCATGCCCTTGCAGGGTATGCAAAAGTGATTCAGCAAAAGATAAACGACTTCGGTCTTCAGTATTGGTGCAATTGAAAAAAAGTAATATTGTTATTGATGCAGGCCCAGATTTTCGCTACCAGATGCTTAGAGAAGATGTGAAATTGCTGGACGCCATACTAATTACACACAGCCATAAAGACCATATCGCGGGTCTGGATGATGTGCGCTCATACAATTATTTACAGAAGCGTCCCATGGATATTTATGCAAGCGTCAGGGACCAGGAAACCATTAAGCAAGAGTTTTCATATGCTTTCCGGGAGTATTTATATCCAGGGGTTCCTGTAATTAATTTGCATAATATTCAACAGGGAATACGAATTAATGGTGCAGATATAGAAGTATTGCCTGTGCTGCATATGAAAATGGAGGTGTATGGTTATAAAATTGGTGATTTCGCCTATATAACTGATGCGAATTTTATTCCGGCGGAAACGATGGCCAAATTGATGGATTGTAAAGTAATCGTGTTGAATGCACTTCGCAAAGAGCCACATGTGTCTCATTATAATTTAGAGGAAGCGGTTCGGGTTTTGGAATTTCTTCGACCCGAAAAGGCTTACCTGACTCATATAAGCCACTTGATGGGTTTTCATGAAGAGGTTGAAAAAGAATTACCCGGTTTTATTCGCCTGGCATATGATGGACTTGAACTCGATATTCCTAATTCTTGGTCAGAATAATTTTTGAACGCTTAATTTCTCCCTTATTCTCCGTGGATATAAAATAAAGACCTCTATTCAAAGAATTTATCTGTATAGTATTTACAACATTTACGTAAAGGAAACCTGTTTGAACAACCTGCCCCTGAATATTAGTAATAAAATATTTTATTTCTCTATTCCCAGAGTTTAAATTAAATTCCACATTTAACAATCCGGTTGTTGGATTTGGGTATACTGAGAAATGATTTTCTGCCTGGGCTGAACTACCAGTAATAATTGAATCATTTACCTGCAACAAAGTGCCCAATGTGATTTTTATGGCTTCAGCGCAATAATTCAAGTCGCAATTTTCAACCAGGTCATTATTTGAGTGATAAAAGGGATTAAAATCTTTTTCCATAAAATAAATAGAGGGAATACCCGCTTCAACAAAATATTTGCAATCGGCGCTTCCCTCGGTGGAGGGTGCTGCCACAACAGGATCAATATCCGTATATTGATATGTAAGCTGTTCTGCTATATTTGTCAACCATTCGGCGCCCACATAATTGGATAGTTTTATCTCCCAGTCATTGCTTGAGGTATGGGCGATCATGTCATTGTTGATCATTAACTCTATTGTAGCTTCAGAAGGCAGAGAATCAACGAATGATTGTGCGCCACTATTTCCATAATGCATTAATTCTTCAGCAGCGAAGGCAATAAAGTCAATTGTATGAACCGGGTAAAACTGGTTTTGACATAAAATACGAGCCGATTCAAATAGGGCTGCGACACCGGAAGCATTATCATCAGCCCCTGGTGCTAATATCATCGGATCTCCGTTAGGAGCAACGACATCATCATAATGCGCACCAACAATCCAGTGAATATTGGAGTTTGAAATGCCCGGTAATGATGCAATCACGTTATATTGCCATGTGATGGTATCAAAATGTAAATTAGCATAATCAATTTGAGTTGCACATTGAAATGAATCAATTCTTACTTGTTCAATACCTAAATCATAAAACTTCTGTTGTATAGATTCTGCATTGTCTTTTCTGTTAGGTGCTATTAAAAAACGGGTTTCCATATCCTGCAGAAACTGGATGTAAGCTTCCACGCTATCCGTATTTACCTGGTTCAAATACTGATGTATAATTGAATCAGGGTTATAGACATTCAGGTGTTGGTTGGCTTTTACCATAATTCCTGAAAAGGTGAAGCAAATAGCTGTAATAATGATCATGAAGTAGCAGGAAATTTTTCTCATGGCTGGCGATTTAGAAGTGAAAATTGACCAATCAAATTTATACAAAAAGGGAGGTAAATGCAATTTTATTAAAAATGTTTATAAAATCACAATCTCAGTTCGCCGGTTGATGGCGCGGCCTTCAGGGGTTTCGTTAGGCTCAATAGGTTGGGAAGCACCAAAACCTTTTGAAAACAGCCTGGATGTATCAATGTCTCTTTTTATCAGGTAATTACGAACGGCTAATGCCCTGTTTTCAGATAAGGTTTTATTATAAATATCGCTGCCGACACTATCTGTGTGTCCGTTAATTGATATCTTTATTTCAGGATTTTCATGCAGTAATTCAACAAGTAGATACAACTCTGAATATGAAGATGGTTTTATGGAGTCGCTGTCAAAATCAAAGAACAGGTTTTTGAGTACCATTGAGTTACCTTGCTCAATAGGCGTCAATTCAAAGATTTTTTCAATAGATGTAAACAGAAGAGTATCCTTTAAATCATAATTTTCAGAATAGAACAGGTATCCGTTTTTTGATATGTTAAATGCATATTCAGTTCCTGGGTAAACCGGTATGAAAAAACTCCCGTCTTGAGGATCGGATTGCATAAGAATAACCGATTTGTTCTGATCAAGATTGGTTAAATCCACATGTGCCTGTAACGGTTTTTTATTTGTTTTATCAGTGACAGTTCCTTTTACATAAACCACCTGTTGTGGCTTGATGTAGGGTGTAGTTTCAAATTCATAGATGTCAAATCCGCCGCAGCCTCCTTCCCTGTCGGATGAGATCCATGCATGAGAGCCATCGATGTGTATAAAAATATTTATATCATTGGCTTTTGAGTTGACCGGGCTTCCCAGATTAACAGCCTTTTCCCAGGTGGCATCGTCTTGCATTCTTGAAATAAACAAGTCGTAACCACCCAATCCGGCATGTCCATCGGAGGAAAAATAAAAGGTTTTGGTGTCGGCATGAATGTAAGGTGCCATTTCATTGCCCGGCGTATTGATGCTATCTCCCAGGTTGACAGGCTGTCCCCATCTGCCATCTTTTTGCATTTCTGATTTCCAGATATCGGAACCGCCTGCTCCTCCACTCCTTTTTGAAGCAAAATAAAGTGTTTTTCCATCGGACGATAAAACTGCTTGCGAATCCCAATATTTTGAATTGATGGTGCTACCCAGATTGATCACATTTGTCCATATGGAGCCTTCCTTTTGTAGTTTGAACAGGTCGCAGCTACCAAAACTGTTGGGCCATGAACAACCGGTAAAAAAAAGTTGTCTTCTGTCGATGGAAAAGTTCATAGCACCTGTATTCAGATTTTTAGAAACAGGAAGTGGAAAAAGTGTTAAGCTATCCCATTGATTGTTCTCAAATGAAGAATAATAAAAGTTCTCCCTGAAAGGATTCCCATCTTTTTGGTAATCTTGATTTTTTTCCTTCCTGGTCAGATACAGGAATTCAGATTTTTCATCCACAAAATTGACATATTCATCGGATGGGCTGTTAATCTGTTGGCCCAATCGAATTACCTGAATATCCAAAGGGTTCCCTTTGATCTTTAAGGCGATTTCCGTATTTTTTAGCTTTCTTTTTGTATCTTGTATTTCTTCCGTGGTAAGATTCCCGGTCTTTAAGTACGTTTTGTAGTAATCTAAAGCGTTTTTGTAATTGCCAATACTAAATTCCAGGTTTCCAATTAAATAATTGGTGTAATAAAATGATGAAGGGTTGATTTCTAATGCTTTTTTGTAGGCTGTTGTTGCTTCGTCAGGCAAATTTAAATCTGTATTCACGTCACCCAATAATACCCAGGCTTCCGCAAATCCAGGGTCTTTATCAATTGCTTCAAGCAAAAGCTTTTTTGCCTCATCTGTTTCACCGAGAATGAATGATTTGCCGGCACTTTGATAAAGTTTTATAGCTTTTTTATGTGTTGTTGATGATTTCGTACCCTGGGCAGAAGCGGAATAAAAAGCAACTGATAGCCATAGTAAAGTTAGTATTGCAGCGATTCGTGCCATTGATTTTAGGGAATTCTCATATACTTATGTGCCTGCAATGAGATACTCCATTGGGTATTTGCCATCACATAATTCGTCAATGTATCCATGATTTCATCCCGTTTGCTCCATTCAGGTTGTAAAAATAGCAAGCATTCCGGATTCACTTTGGATGCATTTGCTTCGGCCCACCTTAAATCTTCTTCTTTTTGGATGATCACCTTAAGTTCGTCAGCCCGATCAAGGTTTTGTTGTAGCGGAGGTGATTGTTTTTTAGGCGATAGGCAGACCCAGTCCCAGGTGCCGGTAAGTTCGTAAGCACCGGAAGTTTCAACCATGGTTTTTACCCCTTCCCTTCTCAGGCGATCGGTAAAATAGTCCAACGGATATAATGAAGGCTCACCACCCGTTACAACGATTGTTTTAGCCGGCATATTTGTAGCTTTCGATATAATATCTTCGATGGCAACCGGAGGGAACAATCTTGCATTCCATGATTGTTTTGTGTCGCACCACGAACAGCCGACATCACAACCACCTATCCTCACAAAGTAAGCTGCTTTACCCATATTATATCCTTCGCCCTGGAGAGTGTAAAAGTCCTCCATGATGGGTAACTTCCTGCCGCCTTCAAAAATCTGGTCTGATTTATCAATCTTCACTTTGGGTTGTTTTTAATATCTTCTTTTTATTTCTTACTACACTTTTCCTGATCCATTTTTCGGTGCTAAAATCATATGCTGTTTGCGAAAACAATGGATGCCCTTCGGATGTAATAACGCAGTTTTCGCCATTTATGTATGCAATGCCTTCTGTTTGCGTGGCAGGTATATTCAGCATATCGATACGCCTCTTGTTGCCAGAGAACAGATTATTTTCTTTGTAATCAAATAATAGCCAGACGAATGGTTGCCAGGTTTTATCAGTGTAACCTAATAAAATAACTTCTTTGTTTTTAGAATTATAATCGGCCCCGGTTATCAATCCTTTCGAATCGAAAGTCTTCATGTATTGAGCCTGATAGACGCCTGCTACTTTTGGTAAACGATACAATTTGGTTTGCTGGTCGCCCCTGTTCTTTGTAAAAATATATAAGGAATCGTTAATGCAAATCAGGGTTTCACAATCGAAATTGTTATTTTTTTTCTTGATTGGTTTCTCTGGAAAATCCGGATAGGAGAATTCGATGAATTGAACTGTAAGACTTGTATCGCCTGAAATAGGAATATTACTTTTTTCTAAAATAAGAATTTTAAGCTTGCTCCTTTTGCCCATATTGTTTCCAAAATCACCGATATAGATGTGTTCTTCATCCTGCGCAAGGTCTTCCCAGTCTTTATTCGTCACATTTGTTATTTGGACGCGTTGTAATACTACCCCTGTTTCAGGCGAAAGTTTGTATAAAACAGGCGCATTGCCACTATCATTGATGGTCCAAAGCGCATTCTCATGATAGATCAGTCCTGAGGTTTCACTTACTTCATCGGGCAGAAAATATTTAAAAGGCGGATTATAAATGGTGGTTTTATACTTGCACGAACCATCATTCCAATTCGCTGACGGATCAAAGTTTTTAGCTTCCTGATCTGTACAACCAAGTTTTTGCTGTGCAATCCCAGTTGAAGCAAACAGCCAAAATATGAGAAAAGAAAGCGTAAATCTTAGCAAAACAAACTGTAATATATTTCTATTTATAATATTCCTTTTTAGCAGCAAGAAGTGTGTTTTTCAGCAGCATGGCAATCGTCATGGGGCCAACACCGCCAGGAACAGGTGTTATATGAGAAGCTTTTTTGGAAACTTCTTCAAAATCCACATCACCCACAATCCGATAACCTTTTTCATTATCTGCCGGAATCCTGTGAATTCCCACATCAATTACAACGGCTCCTTCTTTCACCATATCCGCTTTTACAAATTGCGGCTGTCCGATGGCACAAATTAAAATATCAGCACTCCTGATGTATTTTTCGATGTCCTCAGTACGACTATGACAAATGGTTACGGTGGAGTTTCCCGGATTGGCCTTTTTGGCCATTAAGATGCTCATGGGCGATCCGACAATATTCGACCTGCCTAGCACAACGCAATGTTTTCCTACTGTATCAATTTTGTATCGTTCCAATAGTTCAAGAATGCCCGCGGGTGTTGCTGAAATAAAAGCAGGTAACCCAAGCGTCATTCTTCCAACATTAACCGGATGGAAGCCATCCACATCTTTGGAAGGGTCAATCGTATTTAACACTTTGTCTACATCAATATGTTCGGGTAAAGGCAGTTGCACTATAAAACCATCAATTTCAGGGTCGTTGTTTAAATACTGGATGGTTTGCAGTATTTCTTCTTCTGCAGTATCACTTTGAAATTTATATACTGATGAAGTGATACCTACGAGTAGCGCTGCTTTCTCTTTACTGGCTACATAAGTTTGACTTGCTGGATCGTCGCCCACCAGAATTGCTGCCAAGTGAGGAGCATCAGCATCATTATCGATCATTGCGGCCACTTCTTTTTTTATTTCTTCTTTGATGGCTTGTGCCGTAAATTTTCCATCAATTATCTTTACTTTTTTGTTTTTTGACATGCAACTGCTGCTTTTAGCGTGTGTTATTTAAATCGACAGTCTTTATTTTTTAATTCCCTTCATCATTTGGGATAATCCGCGGCCACCACCTGACGACATCATTTTCATCATTTTGCTGGTTTCGGCAAATTGCTTGATCAAACGGTTCACTTCCTGAATATCATTCCCACTTCCAATAGCGATCCTCTTTCTGCGGGATCCACTTAATATTTTCGGATTTTCTCTTTCTTCGGGCGTCATCGAATAAATAATAGCTTCGATACCTTTAAAAGCATCATCGTCAATTTCTGTATCTTTCAAAGCTTTGCCCATACCGGGGATCATGCCCATGAGGTCTTTTACATTCCCCATTTTTTTAATCTGCTGGATTTGCTTCAGGAAGTCATTGAAATTGAACTGGTTCTTGGCAATTTTCTTCTGAATTCTTCTGGCTTCTTCTTCGTCGAATTGTTCCTGAGCTTTCTCAACCAGTGTAATAATATCACCCATACCGAGTATCCTGTCGGCCATCCGGCTTGGGTGGAACAAATCGAGTGCGTCCATCTTTTCACCGATACCCACGAACTTGATCGGTTTATCGACAACAGCTTTAATGGTAAGCGCTGCCCCCCCCCTTGTATCGCCGTCTAATTTTGTCAAGACCACTCCATCGAAATCAAGCTCGTCATTAAACGCTTTGGCTGTGTTTACTGCATCCTGTCCGGTCATGGCATCCACAACAAAAAGGATTTCATGGGGATTGATGGCATCCTTTACGGATCTGATTTCTTTCATCATTACTTCATCCACCGCCAATCGTCCTGCCGTATCCACAATAACAACGTTTTTCGCATTGCTTTTGGCGTATTTGATGGCGTTGGCAGCAATCTGAACCGGGTTTTTATTTTCCTCTTCGGTGAAAACATCTACGTTGATCTGCTCGCCCAGCACCTGGAGTTGATTGATAGCTGCCGGTCTGTATACGTCGCCTGCTACCAATAATGGATGCTTGCCTTTTTTGGTCTTGAGGTAATTGGCCAGTTTTGCCGAAAATGTCGTTTTACCCGAACCTTGTAATCCGGCTACCAGGATAACTGTAGGATTGGCATTAATTTGAATATCCACCTGCTCACCGCCCATTAGTTCGGCCAGTTCGTCATGGACTATTTTTACCATGAGTTCGCCAGGCTTAACCGCCTGAAGTACATTCTGGCCCAATGCTTTTTCTTTTACCTCATTGGTAAAATCCTTGGCAATTTTATAACTGACGTCCGCTTCAATCAGCGCTTTCCGAATCTCTTTAATGGATTCAGCTACGTTAATTTCTGAAATACGCCCCTGACCTTTTAATATTTTAAATGATTTCTCAAGCCTGTCACTTAATCCTTCAAACATAGTATCATATAATTTTAGGCTGCAAAAATAATAAAAGCTCCTACATTAAACATCTGAATTTCCAATTCATTTATCCAGTTCAAAATCCTGATCATAAAGCCTTAAACCATTCGTCTGCAGCATGAATGAATATAGCACATTCATGCTGAGATAAGAAATAAGCACAAATTTTATAGATTTGCAACTAATTAATCCATATTTCACTTGAAAGAAATTCTGATCAGAACGTTATCGGGAATTGTATTTCTGATCGTAGTTATCGGTTCTATCCTGCTTCACCCCATTGCATTTCTTTTTGTTTTTGGCGTATTCACCGTCATAGGTTTATATGAGTATTATACTTTAACGGGAATAGCAGGTAAAGCGAATAAAATGATCTTCGTCTTTATCGGACTTCTGTTATATGGATTGTTGGCATTCATAGGGATTGGTAAAGCAGATATAACCTATGCCTTATTTATTTTTCTAATATTTCCGTTAGTAATTACCTTCCAGTTATATGAAAAAGAAATCAACTGGTATCATATCGGTTCAATTTTCACAGGATATTTTTACGTAGCTGTTCCTTTTGGATTACTGAATACTTTCTTTGCATTTTCATACCATGAATCCTTTCCGGGATTTCTGCTTGTAAGTATGCTCGTCATTGTGTGGTGCAACGACATTTTTGCTTATTTGACGGGTTCATTTTTTGGTAAGCATAAATTATTTGAAAGAATTTCTCCAAAAAAGACATGGGAAGGGTTTTTCGGAGGATTGCTTTTTGCACTGCTTTCTGCATATGTAATGTCATTGTTTTCTAAGTCTTTAAGTGTAACAGAATGGTTGGTATTAGCGACAGTTATTGTTGTAACTGCAACTATCGGTGATCTTTCGGAGTCTATGTTAAAAAGAAATGCTGGCGTAAAAGACTCAGGAAATTTAATGCCTGGGCATGGTGGTGTGCTCGACAGGTTTGACGCGGTGTTATTTGCGACACCTTTTGTCTTTATTTATTTAAAATTTATTTTATAATGAGAATCCATAAAGAGGGGTATAAAATAATACTGATCACATTTCTTATTCTGATCGTTTTGTCCATGTTAGTGGCATGGTTGATACCCTATATTTATGTACGTTACTTTTTTTACCTGGGATTCTTCATTCACCTGCTATGGACTATGCGTTTCTTCCGTTATCCACAAAGAACAGTGAACACGGGGGTAAATCATATTTTATCGTCAGCAGATGGAACAATTGTAGCCATCGAAGAAACTTACGAAGAAGAATATTTTAAGGAAAACCGCTTGCTTATTTCGGTATTTATGTCACCCTTCAACGTGCATATCAATTGGTATCCTTTTAGCGGTAAAGTGAAATATGTAAAATATCACGAAGGCAAATACCTGGTGGCTTATCATCCCAAGTCGTCTGAACTAAATGAAAGGAACAGCATTGTTATTGAAAAAGAGCCTGGAAAAAATATCATGATGCGGCAAATTGCCGGGGTTATGGCGCGGCGTATTATCAGTTATACAAAGGAAAAAGATATTGCTGAACAGGGCGAAGAATTTGGGATTATTCGTTTCGGCTCAAGGGTTGACTTTTATTTACCGCTTGATGTTGATGTAAAAGTAAAGCTGAATGACAAAGTTAAGGCCCAGCTAACAGTTATAGCCGAATTTAAGCAAAGTTAAAGATACTTCTCCAATTCTATCAGGTCGTTAATGTAATAAGTAGCCCCATTCTGCTGTAATTTAGCATACGGATCGAACAACACTTGGTCCATCCCTATATTTTTAGCGCCCAAAATATCTACTTCCGGATCATCACCGATCATGATACTCTCATCTATCTTTGCATTGGCTTGTTCCAGTGCATACTCAAATATTTTGGCATCCGGTTTTTTAACACCCGCTTTTTCCGAAGTAATCACCTGGTTAAAATATTTACGTAAATCCGATTCTTTGAGTTTGGTAAACTGAACCTCACTAAAGCCATTGGTAATGATATGCAATTGATATTTGGGATTCAGATAGGCCATTATTTCGTGCGTGTTCGGGAATAAGTTCACCAGTAAGGGACTTATCTGTACATAATGCTGACCTATTTGTTGTGCCAGTTCATCATTGTCAATTCCAAATTCTTTAAGTGTTAGTTTAAAACGTAATCCACGCAATATATCTTTGGTAAGTCTTCCTTCCCTGTATTGCGTCCACAATATTTCATTGTGATGGTTATATTGATCTTTAAATGTCTCAACATCACTAACGCCTATATCCAATAACTTAAATCTTGTGTAAATATCCTTGAATGCCTCCCGGGCAGTGGCCTCAAAATCCCAAAGCGTTCTGTCGAGGTCGAAAAAAATATGTCTATATTTCTTTTGCATAAAATCTGCGTCGCAAAACTAAGAAAATTATGATCCGTTATACCTCTTTTGAAATGTAAATAATAGTAACTGTACTTATGGTTTTATTTACTTTTGTTGTGCAAAAATTTTCATCATAATGAAAGAAACAAGAGTTGCAATAAACGGATTTGGACGTATAGGAAGAGTCACTTTCCGAAAAATTCTCGAAAAGAATAATATGAAAGTTGTAGCTATTAATGATATTACAGATGCTGCTAATCTAGCCCATCTGCTTAAGTATGATTCAGTGCAACGACAGTTTGATGGAGAAGTGGCATTCAATAATGATCATATTGAAGTGAATGGCGAAAAGGTCAAAGTGTTCGCGGAACCCGACCCTTCCAAATTACCCTGGCGTGAGTTGGATATTGATGTGGTGATTGAATCAACCGGGCAATTTGTAGAAAGGAATGAAGCCATTAAGCATGTAAACGATTCAGGTGCAAGGAAAGTAATCATTTCAGCACCTGCCAAAGGCGAACAGGATGATGTAAAATATGTTGTGCTTGGCGTTAACGATCACATCATTGATAAAAAGGATGTGATTATTTCAAATGCCTCCTGTACTACAAATAATGTGGCACCGCTAATTATGATTCTCGATGAGTTATGGGGCATTGAAAAGGGCTTTATGACCACTGTCCACTCTTATACCAAAGATCAGAACCTGGTGGATGGACCTCATAAAGACTGGCGGAGGGGACGTGCAGCAGCATATTCAATTGTACCTACAACAACAGGTGCAGCAAAAGCTTCAACGAAGATATTTCCACATTTAAAAAACAACCTGGGTGGCGCAGGTATCCGTGTACCGGTTCCTAACGGATCATTAACCGACTTAACCTGTACATTAAAAAAATCTACCAGTAAGGAACTTATCAACAAAGCATTTAAGGAAGCCGCTGAATCACGTTTAAAGGGTATTTTGCAGTATACCGAGGATTTGATCGTTTCATCCGATGTGATTGGTAATACACATTCCGCTATTTTTGATTCCAACCTTACTGCTGTGCTGGGTGATAAAAATAAACTGGTAAAAGTGGTGGCCTGGTATGATAATGAAATGGGTTACTCAACGAGGTTGGTAGAATTAATTGAGAAGTTTGTGTAACTATTCTTTGAAAAATTTTAATTCCATTTTTCCATTTTCAAAAATGCCATATGAGAAATGTGAAATCCAGTCGCCGAGAATAACCACTTCTGCTTTTTCACCAACTTTTAACTGCATTGGAATATGGCGATGCCCGAAAACCAAATAATCAATTTCAGGATTTTCTATGGTCTTCCTTTCGGCATATTGAAATAGCATTTCATCCTGATGGCCTGTTTTCGTCTCCAATTTTCCTTCTTTTGAAAGATTGGCAAGCCGACTTTTTTTGGAAAAATACAGACCCATCCGGGCACCAATATCAGGATGCAGCCAGTTAAAAAGAAACTGGTTGGGTTTGAATTCAAATACTTTCTTTAAAAATTTATACCCATTATCGCCAGGACCCAGACCATCACCGTGTGACAGGAAAAATATTTTACCATCAAATTTTCTTAAAACCGGTTTTCTGTGCAGGGTCATTCCTGCTTCTTTTTCCAGGTAATCAAACGCCCAAACATCATGATTGCCCCTGAAAAGATGCACTGGAATGCCACGGTCAGTTATTTCAGCAATTTTGCCCAATAATCTTACATATCCTTTGGGAACTACCGTATTGTATTCAAACCAGAAGTCGAAAATATCCCCCATCAAAAATATCTCTGTTGCATCTTTCGTAGCCGCATCCAGCCATGTAACGATTTTCTTTTCTCTCTGCAAACTTCTTTCAAAGTCAGGTATTCCCAAGTGAAAATCAGAGGCGAAATATATTTTAACAGGCTTCAATGAGATAGTTTCTGAAATTGATTAGTTATCCAGTTCTTTGACCAGGTCTTTTATGATTCGATTCAGTTTGGGTGCTGCCAGTGATGCTGCATCGACAACTTCATCATGTGAAATTTCCACAATTTTACCCTCCACCCCCAAATCAGATATGACGGAAACAGCAAAAACCGGCAATCGCATATGGCGTGCCACTATCACTTCAGGTACCGTTGACATACCTACCGCGTCAGCGCCCAGAGTTTTGATGTATTTATACTCGGCCAGGGTCTCATAGGTAGGTCCGGTCACAGCCGCATACACTCCGGTTTTATAGTTGATACTGTTATGCCGGGCCACTTTCTTGGCCTTGCTTAATAAATTATTATCGTAGGCTTCGCTCATATCCACAAAACGGGGGCCTAACTCTTTATTGTTTTTTCCAATTAATGGATTTGGCATCAGATTAATGTGATCGGTGATGAACATGATGTCACCTACTTCAAAATCTGTATTTACACCGCCACTGGCATTAGATACAAATAAATATTGAATGCCTACTTTCTTTAATACACGCACCGGAAAAGTAACTTCTTCCATGCTATAACCTTCGTAGAAATGAAACCGGCCTTGCATGGCTACTACTTCTACTCCATTAAGCTTCCCGAAAATCAAATGTCCTTCGTGTCCTTTGACCGTAGAAACCGGAAAATTCGGAATGTCAGAATAAGCAATTCTGCTGGTAACATCAATTTCATTGGCCAGTTGTCCCAATCCTGAACCTAATATGATACCCACCAAAGGTTTTGATGCAATTATTTTGTTGATGTAATTAACTGTTTCTTCTATTTTCTTCAACATATTTAAAAATTTGGTTTGCAAATTCTGATTCATCCGTGCCGTGTAATTTTACTTCAATAGGAATATAAAATACCGGTAAATCTTTGAATTCGCTAAGATATGGAGATTTTAACAACCGCATCGCATCTTTTTCAGTCGTAACAATAATTTTCGATCGTGTAAATAAATCTGTAAATTTTTCTCGGATCATCTGCAGGTCTTTCTTTTTAAATATATGATGATCAGGAAAATCATGACAGATCAATTCTGAGCATTGGTCGCGTAAAAAATCTTTAAACGGCTCAGGATTTGCCACACCGCTGAACATAACGATTGTAGTTGCTTTTTTTGATGGTATTTCCTCTTTTGTGCCAGGTAAAGGCACCAGATCGCCATAATTTAAATAGGAATAATATATTTTTTGATGAGGTTCGGGTTTTAACAAATCATCAATTCTGCGGCGGGTAATGGGTGAAAGTACTTTGTAAGTTTTGGTTACGATAATAATGTCAGCACGTTTGGCTGAAGAGATGCTGTCCCTTAGCCTGCCAACCGGTAAAAAATAATCCTCAACAAACAGATTGTGATATTCTGTGAGCAGAATCGTAATACCCGGTTTTACATACCTGTGTTGAAAACAATCATCCAATAAAATAACATCCAGGCTTTGATCATTTTGCATTAAAAAGCGGATGCCGTTTCTGCGGCTTTCATCAACAGAAACGGTAATTTTATTACCAAATTTGCGGGAATACTGCAAGGGTTCGTCTCCTACATCTTCATGATCCGAAAACTGATCCACCAATCTGAATCCTGTGGTGCTTCTTCCATATCCCCTCGAAAGCGTAGCTATTTTGTAATCATGTTGCAATAAACGCACCAGGTATTCAGTAAAGGGTGTTTTGCCTGTACCGCCTACAACTAAATTTCCTACACCGATGGTGGGGATTTGAAATTCCTTCTCCTTAAGAATACCGACATTGAACAGCCAGTTTCTGATTCTAATTGCCAAGCCATAAGCTAAAGCAAAGGGAAATAAAATGAATTTCCATGTAACCATTTGCTAATTTTGTTTTGTTTTGTTTTTCGCTTTATAAAATTCATTTAATTTTATCTGTTTTCTTGCTTGTCTATATCACAGATATTATAAGAGCAGCAATTTACAAAAAAATGTCAAAATCCAATCAGCAGAATAAATTACTTTATTATGAAAGTTTCTGAGATCACATCTTTTCTTGAACAATTCGCACCCCTGGGTTTACAGGAAGCCTATGATAACTCTGGACTGCATATCGGTCATGGCAGTCAAAATGTATCCAAAGCATTAATAACCCTGGACGTAACCGATGAGGTTGTAAAAGAAGCCGTTGAAAATGAATGTAATATGATTGTCGCACATCATCCGCTCATATTCAATTCGCTGAAAAAAATCAATACAAAATCTGGCATCGGCGCCATAATTGCAAAGTTAATAAAAGAAGATATTGCATTGTATGCCATTCACACAAATCTCGACAACATCGCTGAGGGAGTGAACGCAAAGTTGGCGGAAACACTCGGCCTTCAAAAACTTCAAATACTCGCTCCAATGAGCGGTACATTGCATAAACTGGTCGTTTTTTGTCCGGTCAGTCATGTAGAAAATGTTCAGCAAGCCATGTTTGATGCCGGGGCCGGAAATATTGGCAACTATAATTCATGCAGTTTTAATAGTGCCGGTTATGGAACATTTAAGGCTCAGGAAGGTGCAGATCCATTTGTTGGCGAGATTGATAAATTACACAAGGAAGAAGAGTTGAAAATTGAGGTCGTGCTTCCCTCCTACCTGACGCAACAGGTTGTTGCTGCCATGATACAGGTGCATCCTTACGAAGAAGTCGCTTATGATATTTATCCGCTATCAAATGAACAAAAAAATACAGGTGCAGGTATGATTGGAGAGCTGGACATTGAGTCCGATCCTGAAGATTTCCTTCAAATGGTTAAAAGAAAATTAAATGCATCTTGCATCAGGCATTCATCATTTATAAAAAGAAAAATAAAGAAAGTGGCAATTTGTGGCGGTAGTGGCAGCTTTTTAATACATAATGCATACAAGGCCAATGCTGATGTTTTTATTACCGGAGATGTGAAATACCACGATTTTTTTGAACATGCAGGAGAAATGACCATCGTGGATGCCGGGCATTTTGAAACAGAACAATTTACAAAAGAACTTTTATATGATAGATTGAACGGAAAATTTCCTAATTTTGCACTCCAAATTTCAAAAGCAAGAACAAATCCGATTTATTTCCTGTAAACATTAGAAAATATTTGCATTATGGCGAAAACTAAAAAAGAAGAAATTGAAGATGTAAGCGTTGAGAGAAAACTCAAAGCTTTATACAATTTACAACAAATAGATACCCAAATTGATAAAATAAAAATTGTAAGAGGCGAATTGCCTCTTGAGGTGGAAGACCTTGAGGATGAAATTGCCGGACTTCAAACAAGAATTGACAAATTTAAACAGGAAGTTGAAAATCTGAAGATAACCATCAGTGAAAAAGAAGACTTGATGAAAAGTTGCCAGGCGATGATCAAAAAATATGAAGAGCAGCAGATGAATGTCAGAAATAATCGTGAATATGACTCTTTAAGCAAAGAAATCGAATTTCAGAAACTGGAAATTCAACTGTCAGAAAAACAGATTAAAGAATCCAGGTTTAAAATTGAAAATATTGATGCTGAAATTGCAGATGCCACCGATCGATTAAAAGAAAAAAACCTCGATCTCGATGCGAAAAAAGCAGAACTTAACGATATAGTGAAGGAAACGGAGAAGGAAGAGAAGGATATGATTAAGAAGTCAAAAGACAATGAGAAACTTATTGAGGAAAGACTTTTAACTGCCTATAAAAGAATCAGGGAAAATGCCAGGAATGGTTTGGCGGTTGTGCAAATTGAGCGTGATGCCTGTGGTGGATGTTTCAATAAAATACCTCCCCAGCACCAGTTAGATATTAAGATGCATAAAAAGATCATCGTTTGCGAATACTGCGGCCGTATCTTAGTCGACAATGAGGTACAGAACATAGAAGAAAATTAATCAGTTTATTGTAACGAAAAAAAGGAACTTGACGAATCAGGTTCCTTTTTTTTATTTTTACATGCACAAGCTGTTGATTTATCCGAATTATGAAAAAGCAAGCTATCATTTTCTTCTTTATATTTTTTGTCAGTAGCCATTTTTTGTCGGGTCAAAACGTATCATTTAATACAAATTGCCAGCAGGCTTATAAACAAATACTGGCGCTGCATCTTGATTCGGCCGGTTCATTATTAAGCCAGGAAACAAAATCCGATACCGGTAATGCCTATGTTCCTTATTTGGAAAATTATATTAGTTTCGTGAGTCTGTTTGTTAGCCAGGATAGGGCGTTATATAATGAACTGAAGAGTTCCAAATCTAAATATTTCAATGAAGTTGAAAAGCTAGATGATACCTGCCGTTATAAGAAATGGATGTTGGGAAATATGCATCTGCAATGGGCTGTGCTCAAAATCATGTTTGGAGACTACATCTCTGCCGCCTTTGAAGTCAATAGTGCTTATCACTTGATTGAAGATAATACTCGTGAATTCCCTGATTTCCAGCTAAATAATTTATCTCTGTCAGTTTTGAAAATTATTGTTGGACTGGTTCCTCAACAATACAACTGGTTTTTGGGATTGTTATCCATGAAAGGCGATATTGAAAAAGGTAAAAAACAACTTGATGGTTTTTTATCAGTGACCAAATCAGATTCACTGTATGCCCCATATTATTATGAAGCTTTGTTCTATAGTGCTTTTATAGAAATGAATATCCACCCTGACCAGAAAAAACTGTCATATTTTATAAATGAAGCTGAAAGTATTAACAATGATGTAACACTGATTACTTTTCTTCAAATCAATCTTCTCATGAGAACAGGTGAGAACCAAAAAGCACTGGATTTGATCCGTTCGATGGAATCAGCCAATCAAAATATGTATCCTTTCTTTTATATAAATTATTTACATGGAGAATGTCTGCTTAGGGCCCGGAGATTTGAGGAGTCAATTGATGAATTAGACCTGTTCACAACATATTTTAGAGGTGAAAATTATATTAAAGATGCCTGGAGAAAAAAAGCCTGGGCTGCATTTATGTTGCAGGATACTTTATTGTACCATGAATATATGGAGGCGGTTATTTTGAAAGGAGCACCTAAAATTGATATAGATCAAGAAGCACTCACAGAAGCCGAAAATGAGCAATTACTTGGAAAAGACCTTTTACTCTCAAGAATATTATTTGACGGAGGCTATTATTCGGATGCTTTGCAGATATTAAATGAAACTGATACGTCTAACTTCTCGGATGAGGAAAAAGTCAGTTTTAAATACAGGGTTGCGAGGGTGTACCACCAAATGAAGTATATTGAAAAAGCAAAGAAATTTTATAAAACTACTATTGATTTCAGTGAGGTAACAGATAACTATTATGCTGCTAATGCTGCACTTAAGCTTGGTGAAATATATGAGGCTGAAGGAAATTTGTCATCTGCAAAAGATGCTTACGCAACCTGCCTTAATATGGATTACAAGCAATACCGGAATAGTATCCATAGTAGAGCCCGCGAAGGGTTAAAAAGAGTGTCTGAATGAAGTAGACTAATTAAAGTAGTATTTGAATGATAAAATAAAGGAACTTTCAGCCAACTCGTTCGTAACTTTTGGACTAATATCATCACCTGTATTTGGATCACTGTATATATACATATAATAATCCTCATTCATTTTAGAATAAACATATGCGAAATCAATGGCAAATGATTTCCCCCGATATCCTAAGCCTCCTGAATATGATTGCCTAGCTCCATCATTAAGATTATTCTTATATGGACTGCTGTAAAGCGCATATCCGGCCCGTAAACTTAAACTGGAAACGCGCCATTCTGCACCAGCCCTTAGGTTATGCGCGCTGGTATAATATGATTTAATATTTTCATTTTCAGTTGCAAAACTATAATCGTTGGCTTTAAATTTGGCGTTGCTATAATTTACATATTCATATTCAGCAGAAAGAAAACCAAACTTTTTAATTATAAAAGCGAGGTCGCCGATAAATCGCATGGGCGTGGTTAATTTATAATTGTATTCTCCAATTACTGATTTGTAATCAGAAACAACCCATTCGTCCAGGCTGTATGCATATACATCACTTGTAGTATAGGTATACCATGAATCTGTTAAACTCCAGTAGTAAGAAGGTGTGTGAAAAGCTGCTCCGATTCGAATCCAATCTATGGGCCGTACAATGGCACCAATTTTAAAATTAATTCCCATACCTTTAGTCACAAGGCTTTCTGAAACACTCCAGTTGTCAAATGTTTCTGAATTCTCAACGTCTGTTTCTGCATAATAAGAATCACGATAATATCTAATATAAGGAAACCCTAAGGTTGCACCAACATACAAAATATCGTTAAAATTAGCTCCAACTGATCCAAACCATTCATTGTTTGAACCCCGGGTTTCAATACGTTGCGTTTGCATCAAGCCTCCTGCAGGAACAGGCGAAATCAAATACGTAAAATTCTCATCACTTACTGTATCAAGTAAATAGGTTTCCCATGCGGGACCCACATAAAATGGGTCATGATATAAAAGCTCGTCATAGGTGCCACCATCATTCAAAAAATCTACAGCATCATCTATATAAGTGTCGATACGAGAACTGCTTTGGTTTTCGCCCTGCATGTAGATGCTTGTATTATAGTTAGCGAGCCTGTTCATGCCGATTGCATACTGAAAATACTTCCAACCTTTTCCTCCCCTGCCTAGTCGCTTCGCATTTACATATCCAAAATTATTAAGTGCAAATACAACACTGTTATCGTCACGTAAAGTGCCATCAAAATCGTAAATTGAAGTGACTTTTCGGTTAGTTACGCTTGGGGTAAGTATTGTTTCACTATTTCTGAAAACACCTATTCCACCAGGGTTTGTGCTTAAAACAGAGAAGTCACCTCCAAGTCCGCCAAATGCACCACCTACGGCCATAAACCTGGCTGATCCCTGATAATACTGCAGTGAATATCTTAATGCGTCCTCTGCGTATTGTGCAAATAATCCATAAGTACCTAGCAGAAGACCTATAATAATGATTGATCTTTTCATGATGTAAGTATTTTATTTTGAATAATTAAGAGAAGAATACAAGTTGTTGTTACTATCTTCTCTTCGGGCTGCTTCCGCCTCCTCCTGATCTAGTTCCGGATGAAGTGCTACCAGAACTTGATCTGGACGATGAACCTCCGTAGGATCTTGAACTGCTTCCACTTGAATTACTGCTACTTCTCGAAGTACCAACTGAGGTTGATCCACTCCCCGACTTGTTAGTTGACGGGCTTGAATAACTTCTAGAAGAAGTGTTAGACCTTGAAGGAGAAGAATAGCTCTTGCTTGGTGAAGATGTTCCATATGATGAAGATCTGTTTCTTGAAGGTGTATAAATTTCCTTCTTACTAGATCCCGAGTTATTAATATCACGAGGTGTTGTTGGATTAGTTCTGATATTTGATCGATTTTGATTTACAGACCCCGCCTCTGTCTTATTTGTTGGCCTAACATATTCTGATCTGCTCTTGGTTTGCTGTGTCGAAAGATTCTGATATGATTTAGGTTTTTGATAAGTTTTCTGAGTTTGTCTATTTGTTGAAATTGAGCTTCTGTTACCAGTAACAACATTCTGAGGATTTGCATCCCTTCTGGCCGTTATTTCATTATCAGGTTTCCCTATTTTAACATTTCTTCCTGAAACTACCTGGTTGGCAGTAGTTTGTCCACCAGAAGACACGGCGGTTGATTCACCTCTTGATACAGGCGATATGGCACCGCCAGCTACAACAGTCTTTTGATTTATGTTGCCAGTTGATCCCGAACTTCCAGTCCTGTTTCTTGGAATTGTAGTACCTGTAACATTACTTCCTCTTGGACCATAAGCAACAGCCGTTCCACCATAATAATCACCCCCGTAACCCGGGTAATAACCGCCTCCATATCCATAAGGATAACCATAATATCCATTCCAGTATCCGGCATTATACCCAGCCCAATAGCTACTGTTATAACCATAATAAGGATAATAGTATGGAGAATAATAAGGATAATAAAATGAGGGATAATAGGAATAATAGGGATAATACGGATAGCCATAGCCATAACCCATACTAAAACTAAATCCTAAAGAAACATTTGGCCCGCTATTACAGCTATAACAATTGTTGTAACCTGTATAATAATCATCGTAATAACCAAAATTTGAACCCGAACTGTTGCTGCCAAACCTTTCTAATCGGCTTTCATAACTACCATCGTAGTACTCATCAATATATTCATACTCATCAGAATTTTCATTACCAGCGATATCGTCCTGGTAGGAAGAATTATAATCATATGAATCGCTGCTGCTAACGTTGGATGTTACAGTTTTTGTGCCATAAGATTCTGTATTCTTCTGAAAGTCATCCCAATTATACTCACTGGGGTTATCTAAATTCCTGGAATAATATATATCATCTTTTGGCATATCCCCAACGCTTGAACATGATGTGATGCCCAATGCTGCTATCAGTAGCGAAAGGATATAAACGGTATGTCTTTTTTTAGCTTTCATGATACTTGGTTCTTGTGGTTTAATAAACATTGTTTAAATTTGCTTTCCTTAAAAATTACAAATATTATACCAAACTATCAGAAATGGCGAAAGAATTAACATCAAGAGCAGAAAATTATTCACAGTGGTACAATGACCTGGTCATTAAAGCTGATTTAGCGGAAAACTCCGCTGTTAGAGGCTCTATGGTCATTAAACCGTACGGATATGCCATATGGGAGAAGATGCAATCGGCATTGGATCAAATGTTTAAAGATACGGGGCATGAAAATGCCTATTTCCCCCTATTCATACCTAAATCTTTTTTCGCTAAAGAGGCTGCACACGTTGAAGGTTTTGCAAAAGAATGTGCTGTTGTAACGCATTACCGGCTTAAAAATGATGGAAAAGGTGGTGTAATGGTTGATGAATCTGCCAAACTTGAAGAAGAACTTATCGTCAGGCCTACATCTGAAACTATTATTTGGGATACATATAAAAAATGGATACAATCTTACCGTGATTTACCATTATTAATCAACCAATGGGCCAACGTGGTAAGATGGGAAATGAGAACCAGGTTATTCCTGAGAACTGCAGAATTTTTATGGCAGGAAGGCCACACGGCACATGCCACCAAAGATGAGGCTGTGAAAGAAGCTGAACTGATTCTGGATCTATATGCTGAGTTTGCTGAAAAGTGGATGGGAGTTCCAGTACTTAAAGGTGTAAAGTCGCCAGGTGAACGCTTTGCTGGCGCAGTTGAAACTTATTGTATTGAGGCTTTGATGCAAGATGGCAAAGCCTTGCAGGCAGGAACTTCTCATTTCCTAGGCCAAAATTTCGCTAAAGCATTTGATGTAAAGTTTGTAACAAAAGACAATCAACAGGAATATGTTTGGGCTACTTCATGGGGGGTCTCGACCAGGTTGGTAGGCGCACTGATTATGTCGCATTCTGATGATAATGGTCTTGTGTTGCCTCCAAAACTTGCTCCTATTCAGGTGGTGATTGTGCCTATATATAAAAAACCCGAGCAACTGGATGAAATTACCTTGGAAGTTGACAAAATTGTTAAAGATTTAAAGTCCAGGGGTATCTCCGTAAAATTCGACAATAGGGACACGCACAAACCCGGTTTCAAATTTGCTGAATGGGAACTTAAAGGTGTGCCGGTTCGATTGGCTATTGGTCCTCGTGACCTGGAGAATGGAACCGTTGAAGTTGCCAGAAGAGATACGCTGGAAAAAGAAACGTTGGCGATTCAGGATATTGCTCATAAAATTGAAAACCTGCTTGAAAATATTCAAAATAATATTTATCAAAAAGCACTTTCATTCAGAGATGATAATACTTTTACCGTGGATAGCTGGGACGAATTTAAAGATCGAATTGAAAAAGGCGGATTTGTTTGGGCTCACTGGGATGGAACCCCCGAAACCGAAGAAAAAATAAAAGATGAAACAAAAGCTACGATTCGCCTGATCCCGATAGATGGAAAATTGAAAGAAGGTAAATGTATTTATACAGAAAAGCCTTCGCAGCAGAGGGTCGTGTTTGCTAAGGCATACTAAGCTTTGTTTATACTATACAATTTATTCCCAATCTTTATCAGTACTTTTTAGTACTTTATCTATTCTTAGAAAGTTATCCCAATACTTCTCTTTATTCATTTCCGACCAATGAATATAGCCTCTTTGATATTGATAAGTTTGTATTTGACAAACTATTATTAAAAATATAACCATTAATATAGCCATTTTAGGAAATGTTATCTTTTGTAGCAACATTGAAAACGGTATAAAGAAATAAATATAATACTCAATCATTACTCTTTGTGAAAAACTTCCGCCATAATACCACATCCACCAAGATGATAAAATGTAAATGACTAAAAACAGAAAAAGTATGAGAGAAAGGAATTTAAACTTGTCCTTTATAAAATAAGCCATTCCGAATAAGGAAAAAAATAAAATGGGAGTATAAAGAAAAAGTCCCTTTCGATATGAAAACATGAATTTAACCATATTTGGATTTAAAAAATTAAATCCTTCATTTGCATATGAATAGAGAATTAAACTGCCGGTTTCAATCTTATATAATATTAATTGAACGGATATAATCATAATAAAAAGAATTACCCCTGCTATGGACACTTTCCATTTATTAGTTAGGCATTTCAGTCCTGATGATAATGCCACATAACTCCCTGCTAAGAAAGGTAAACTAAAAAATATGAGAATATTTATTGGTCTGATCAAAGTTACCATTCCGAGGGCTACTATTCCTATAATAAAAAATCTCAAATGCAAAGATTTGAAATAATTAATAAAACTGTACACGAAGAGATTGACAAAAGCAAATGAATAGATATGCGACATTGAAGGTTCTGAAACAACATAGTAAAAAATATTTGTCCCAAATACTATTGCAGTCATTGAAATAGCAATAATCAAATCCTTAATACCATAAAACCCTAATATTTTAGCAAAAAGAATTAATCCAAATAGCAAATAAAACAGAGCTGCTACCTGAATAAAAATTCTGTAATAAACAGCATACCCATCAAGTGGTAATCCATAAATCCAATTTGTAATATGACCTAAAGCAAAAAATGGCAGTAACGCTACTGAAGTTCCTGCGTAATATTTATTAAAAACAACTCCATTTTCGTTTGTAACGAATTCCTTATTGATATTTGAATTTAAGCTGTCATTAACAATGTTATCAATAAAATTAAATGTTAGGTCATGATAAATAAATATAGCAGGTAAGTATGCATAATATCCGTTGCCATCATTTTTGATAATATTATTCCACCTTCCATCGCCCCAGTTCAAGTTTGCACTTATCCAAATAAGTATGATCGCAATACAGCAAAAACTAAAAACTGTAAATTTTAAACTTTTTAGATAGGACATTAATGCCTGAGTTTAATTAATTCGCCTGAACCAAACTGATTCAGAGTTAAGTGATATGGATTTCCCGTATAGTATATGCTGCCAATGTTTTCAATTGTTGCTTCTAAAACGTTATTAGCATGAACATAAACGTCATTACTGCTCTTATTATTTATATAGAGTTGATCTGAATTTAGCTCCAGGTTATCTACTAAACCAAAGCTATTTGAGTAAACAAAACATACTTTGCTCCTGCCTCTTAATCTGATTTCAGCAGTGCCATAATGAATATTACAAAAAATTATGGCTGCATGAACTATAAAATCAATTTCACCCGCTCCTTCTCTAACGTTAATTACTAAGTTATTAAGACGAATTGTATCATTGCTGCTAATATTACCAATGGATCTATATTCTATAGTATCAAGAGTAGTAAAATCCAGGTAAGCCTTTAATGGCGAGTCATAGTTACGCACCCAATTACAACTATTATTATTTTCTATGATCAGAACGCTGTCAATTACTTCAGTTTTAATTTTACTCAATAGATTGCTTCCAGCTTCTATCGCCAGGTGATTTGTGTTGGATGATTTAAGTTCAAGATCAATATTGTCTTTGAGCATAATTGTATGAAAACCACTCACCTGCCTATCAACAATGGTTATTGGTCCTGTGCTTTTAAAGCAATCCCCTACTGAATTCTTTTCACATGAAGTAGTGAAAAGAATGAATAAAATAATAATGTTCAATAACCTTAGCACTAGTGTTTTATTTTTCTCTTATAAATAAAATTAATCTTATATCCCAAACCAAAACCCACATATTCTGCCTTACCCCAATTAGTATTCAATACAATATGGGCAAAAATATTATCTATAAAATTATATTTTAAAGTAAGGCACTGGTACACCTGTCCTTCACTTGCTTCTTTATTATATAAATAAAAACCAAAGTTAAACATGAATGATATTTTTGAAATAACCAATTCATATGCGGCACTTATACCGGGTTTAACTGTTTCAAAGGGCTTATCTACTTCTATTCCACTCCATTCAAGCAGGTACTTGTCTGACGCATCGTAAACAAGATTAATGCCGCCGCCTATTTTGCTCTTGTATGAAATCCGCTTCAACGTATTAATATACAATACGAAAACATTAAATCTCTCTCCAAATTGTTCTGTCATGTCTTTACTGGCGTAGCTGAATGAAAATTCGATATCAAGGTCTTTTCTTCCGTCAAATTCGAATGTATACAACTCTGGTAGTGTTTTTTTATCAAATGCCGGGTTAGGTGGTTTCAAAAATGCACTTACGCCAATATTTGCCGTTAAAATATTTAGGCCGTAATTGGGTGTTTTGGTAGCGCCATTTGAAAAGTGCGTTAAACCAAAACCACCCGAAATGGTAAATATTCGGCCCAGTTTTCTTCGATATTCCAGGTATAAGCTACCTGCTACATTTACGTGCGAACCGATAGCAAAATTTTTATAATTTTCAGTCCTGTCAAATTTATTCGTGAGATAACTTAACCCCAGACCAAGTCTAAAGTTGATGCTATTTTTAGAATCATAAAATATTGGAAAAGTAATAAATGGGTATAGCGCATAGGCCGATCCTATTTCTTCGAACCCACCCAAGCGTGAAAACCAAAAGCTAATGCCAATGATCGGATAAGCGTAAGCCACTTCCCAGCGTTTTGCTCCCCAGGTAGCTTGTTCAATACTAAATTCATAAGCAGGATAATGCGCCTGGAACTTGTCAAGTTCAAGATGATGGCTGTATAGGAAACCATAATGGATTTTTGCTTCAGCCATGATGTTCAACTTTGAGTATTTACCACTTGCCGCCTGTCCGTAAGCGTTATTACAAATGATCATCAACGCGCTCGCGAATACTAAAAACCTTATTTTGTTTGATGCGTTCAAAATGGATTTAAACTATCTGGCAAATTTAGAAGAAATGCGCCACTAATTTTTTAATAACTTTTCAGAAATCAGTTTGTAAAAAATGACCTTATTTCCCTTAAACGATAAAATTTATAATAACTTGCATCTTCAATCAGATATCAATAATACCGAGGCTATGGAAGAAAAGTTAAAGGCATTTGAGAGACTTTTAAATATAATGGATGACCTACGTACTGGGTGTCCATGGGATAAGGAACAAACGCTGGAAAGCCTCCGGCACTTAACTATTGAAGAGGTGTATGAATTGTCAGATGCGATACTGGAGAACGACTTGGAAGAAATAAAAAAAGAGCTTGGTGATCTGATGCTGCATATTGTTTTTTATGCCAAAATTGGTTCAGAAAAAAAGGTTTTTGATATCAAAGATGTATTAAATCATATTTCTGATAAACTAGTTTACCGCCACCCTCATATTTATAGCGATGTAGATGTTTCGGGAGCCGATGATGTGAAGAATAACTGGGAGAAGTTAAAGTTGAAAGAAGGAAAAAAGTCGGTATTGGAAGGGGTTCCGCAATCGATGCCACCATTGGTAAAAGCTTACCGTATACAGGAGAAAGTTAAAGGTGTAGGCTTTGAATGGGAATATAGTCAGCAGGTTTGGAATAAAGTAATAGAAGAGCTAAATGAACTGAAACACGAGGTGGATACGCATGCTAAAAAAGAGCGGATGGAAGATGAATTTGGCGATCTGTTGTTCGCTCTGGTAAATTACGCAAGGTATATCGGAGTTAATCCGGAAGATGCATTAGAACGCACCAATAAAAAGTTTATCAGACGGTTTCAATTTATTGAATCAGAATCGCTGAAAGATGGAAAGAACCTGGTAGAAATGTCATTATCCGAAATGGATGCATATTGGATAAAGGCTAAAAAGTTAGAAGATTGATCCGGTTTGAGAGGTTCTATGTCATTTTATAAGATTTGAATAGCGAAATGTATGAGCAATAATTTATTTTGGAATGGCTTGTATTTAAAAATTAAAAAAAATTCAGTTATCGTTGTTCCTATCATTTTTCTTGTTCTGGCTATTCTCATCCATTTTAGCAACGGCAAATTTTTTTTACTGAATACCGATCCGGAATACTTTCACCTGTTTAATGGT
>PKSW01000191.1 GCA_002869465.1 Marinilabiliales bacterium | reverse complement strand
CACCAATAAGTCATTTTCTTTTTTTGCCCTCCGCATCAATTCCAGGTGGCCGTTATGCAGGGCGCCCATGGTGGGGACAAAACCTACTCGGTTGCCCAGCGTCTTCCGTTTATCTATATATGCCGTTGTTTCTTTTATGGAATTAAATACCTTCATCTATACAAAGTTACGATCAAATAATAGCCATATCAAATTTTTATGCGAAAACAGGAAAGAATTTGATTATTTGATGATCTGCCAGAGGTCTTCTTCCAGGGTTTCGTTGGGAGTTTCTACGATCCGGCCTATTTCATTGTCATTTTGATAGATAATGAAAGTAGGAACAAGTTCGATTTGGAGATCTTCGATGTGTACTTCATCTGCTTTCTTTTGCCTGTTCACGGCAATAATTTTTAATTGACTATCATCAAATCCGGCCTGATCCAAAATCTTATAAAAGTGCGGCACCTGCTGCTCGCTGTCAGAACACCAGGAACCAAAAACGATGGTGATATCAAACTTATTTATTTTGTTGCTGATCAATTTGACCAAACTGTCATTAACGATATAATCTTCATATTCCAGAGCATAATATTCGCCAAATTCTCCTGATTCCAGTCCTGTACGATCGCAATAATCGATCAGCACTTCCTGGTTTATGGTTGTGTCGTGAACCATTTTGTTCATGGTTTGGGCATATGAAGTTGAAATGAATAATGTAGAAACTATGATTGCTAATATGCTGATTTTCATGATATTTGTATGAGCTGAATAAAAACGGAGCCTCCCATGGGACTCGAACCCACGACCTGCTCATTACGAGTGAGCTGCTCTACCAGCTGAGCTAAGGAGGCTTGAAGGGGCACATCCCCTGATATAATGCGGCAAAGATAGGTGTTTTGTCTTATTGTTTCACAAATACCAATTACTGAAATTAAGCCGAATTAACATCTTTTTAGCTGTTTAACTTGAACTAAAATTGAAACAAAAGAACATCAGGGCTTAACAACCAGGATGGGGTCTCTTAAAAAATCTCCCACCCTCTCACCACCTTAAATTGGACTAGGGAGGATTTTTTGTATTTGCTTGTTTTTTTGAAATATATTTTTATATTTGTATTTCCATTTGTGTGAAGCAATTTCAGCTTACGCTTCGTAAAACAAACTTTCCAAGCATCTATTCCAATTTTGTATTATAAGCTAAACTAGCACAATTTCTTTATTCGTATTTAAAAGTACAAAGCAAGCATATGAGACAGCTTGGGGTAAATGAAATGATGTTGCATTAATCATTGGGATTGCTTGTTTCCAGTGGCTTGTGTGCAATGTTGTTTCGCTGAATTTACCTTAATTGTTTCCCTGAGGGTGAGTCGAAAGGCTCACCTTTTTTGCATTTGGGAGTTAGAAAGTGAGATGGGGATATAAAAAAGCCCACTCAGAAAGCGGGCCTGATAATTTCAGCAAGCGGAGAAATCTATTATACCAGACAGATAAACAATCGTTTACCCTTATTCATCCATTAATTTACTTCGACTTGATCAGCTTCCATGTTGCTACTTGATCACCTACCTGCAGCCTATAATAGTATAATCCCTCAGCTAGACGGACCTTCGTTCCGCCCGGAACAGGCCCGAATGGGTTATTTTGTTAATTTACTGTTAATGTGTTGATTGATGGCGATTTAATTTGACTTTTTTTATTTATTTGCTTTTCATCCAAAACAACTTTTATACTTACCGTTAGCTGCAATTAATTTAACTAATTAACTATTAAAACTTAAATAGGTGGGATCACAAAAAATTCAAAATAAGCTTTGGGGTAGACAAACCGAAGATTGGGCAAATATTCAGGAAGAAACCGGAAGGAGCGGATATGAATATGCACTGAATCAATTGGAACTAAATGATAATATGAATCTGTTAGATATTGGATGTGGTTCAGGTATATTTAGCGACTTTGCCCAATTAAAAGGCATTTCTGTAACCGGACTCGATGCTTGTGAAAACCTAATTAAGCTTGCAGAACAAAGAAATTCTGATGCTTATTTTCTCGTAGGAGACATGGAAGAGTTACCATTTAATAATGACTCTTTTGACATTGTTTGCGGTTTTAACTCATTTCAATATGCTGGAAATATTAAGTACGCATTTACTGAAGCAAAAAGAGTCTTAAAAGACAAAGGGAAAATTGTGGTTATGATATGGGGCAACAAAGAGGATTGTGAAGTAGCATCATATCTTAAAGCTGTTGGAAGCATGTTACCTTCGCCACCACCGGGAGCAGCAGGTCCATTTGCCTTATCCGAAAATCAATTATTAGAAAGATTACTTGAAGAGGTAGGTTTTCACATAGTTGATAACTGCGATGTTGATTCAATTTGGGAATATCCAGATAACCAAACAGCTCTAAAGGGACTAGGTTCGTCTGGACCAATAACCAAAGTTATTGAACATACGAGTTCTAAAGAAGTAGAAAAGACAATTTTGAATGCTATTGAACCCTATATTCAGCCAGATGGCACAGTCGTGTATAACAATAAATGGAGAGTTGTAACAGCAACTAAATAGATTTTGATTAGAAACTGCTTCCAACAATGTTTATAAATAATAGCTGGTTTGTCAGTGAATTCAAGGGTTACAGCCCGCATTTGGCTAGCATTCTCATACTCAACGTTCCTAAACCACCCGTAGAGCTTGGAACAACTTCTTAAGAGTATGGGTACAAGTAAAGAGGGGTACAATTCTCCCACATCTATGTCCATACTCTATATACTATTCGGACATTGCTCTATGAGACAAATCATCTGATTTTATCCACTTTTATTGCGGAGTTCGCGATGGAGAGCTTGTTGCTGTGAATAAGACTGCAATTAATTAATTTAATGAGCAACTTCTATATAGTCCGTATGTGTCTCACCAAGACCTTTGTCCACCATTGATCCAAACTTCTCCCATATGATTTCATCACCAAAATCTCCCACAAATTCACCTGAAGGTGGATAAATCCTGTTCCGATCTTCAAGGCTTTCAAATGTTAAAATTATTGCGTATTGATTGGTTCGGACACCTCTATCTCCTTTAACCAAAATTAACTTCTGCCCCTTCATCTTATTATAAATGGGAGCTAATTCCTCCATTACAAATGTTTCAAACTCATTCAAGTCTATATCCGGTTTAATTATTAATTCATGTATTGAATAGACTTCCGGTTCTGAAGTTTTAGAATTGGGATCTTGTGCGTAGATATTTACAAACGTAGCTGTTACAATAATAAAAATGATACTTAAAGTTTTCATGGGCAATTTATTTAATTAATGAATTCTTCAATGCTATAGTTATAGCATTAATTATAGAACGTCTAATATACAACATAATAACATGAATGTCAATTGGGATTTGAATTGAAGTTATTATAAACTGAATACTTGCAACATTAAAATTCTCCTACATCTATGTCCAGAGTGGTAAAGTAGTATGGACAAAAATCTACGAGACAAATCAGCCGCTCTATATCAAGATATCATGCTATCATATGAAGCATTAAACTATTTTAGCATCCGATTTATCGTTTATTTAAAATTTAATTTATATGGACAATGTTTTTGTAAAAACACTTATCGACTGGTTACATATTATGGCTACGATTACATGGATAGGAGGTATGTTTACTAATTTTGTTATTTTGAGACCCGCTATGGGCAAAGCGCTTTCACCACCCGAAGCTGGAAAATTGATGGGTGCACTCATGAATCGTTTTCGGATTGTAGTGTATATTTCAATTGTAGTATTGGGTGTTACGGGCATCCCGTTGAAAATTATCAATGAAAATTATATCAGCATCATTAATTTTGAGAATAGCTGGGAGATCATTTCATTTATCAAGCACCTGTGCTATGGCATCATGGTGTTGCTGGCAGTATATTCATTTGAAATCCTGTCACCCAAAATGATGAAAGTGGCGGCCAAAGGGCCTTCCCCTCAATTGGTTCAATTGCAAAAGAAACAGGCTGCTTTTGGCGGACTGGCTTTTTTAATGGCGATTGTTGTTTTGGTTTTATCCTCGCTGATGCGATATATATAAAGCACCATACATCATTTGGAACTGAGAAAGTTTGAAAATGATCTTTACATGGTTTTAATCAGTTTTCCTTCAGCTATCTGTCCACCTGCCTGAAGCTGGCAATATAAAATCTCAGGTTGAAAGTGACATGAAACCAACTTAGTAGTTTAAAATCTGATTCAGATATTTAAAACCTTCTTTTAATAACTGATAACCACAGCCGTTATCAGAAACAAAGCAGCTATGACAGAAAGTATTAAAAACAAGGGGAATACAAACTTGAACCATTTTTCAAAGGGGACAATGGCAATTCCAAGGATGGCCATCAATACGCCATTGGTGGGTATGATCATGTTCGAAAATCCGTCTCCCGAAGTAAAAGCCAAAACAGCTGTTTGCCTTGTAATCCCTAACAGATCTGCTAAAGGAACCATCAATGGCATGGAGACCATGGCTTGTCCTGATGCCGAAGGTATGAAGAAGTTTAGCAGCGTCTGGAAAAAATACATGCCCTCAACAGCCATCATTTTTGGCATTTGCTGCAACATTGTGGCTGCATGAAACAAAATTGTATCAATGATCTGGCCTTCAAACATCACTACCTGTATGCCACGGGCAAATCCAACTATTAAAGCCGGGATGATCATTATTTCCAGACCTTTTACAAATGCTTTCATGGCCTCGTTGCCTGACATGTCGCTGATGAGTATGGTAATGAGTCCAACCATGAAAAAACCTCCGGTCATTTCGATCAGTCCCCAGCCCATGGTCTGAACCGCATATAAAATAAGGCCAAACAGCACCAGCGCCACTGTGGCAATCCAAAAATGACGTTTTGTGAAGGGTGTATCAACCAATTTAGCGTCTTCATCAAGTACAAATTCGTCATCGGGCATAATTGATTTTTCAGGATTTTTTTTCACCTTTTTACCATACCACATTAAAAAAACAAATCCTATGGTAAAACAAATGATAAACATGATAATTCTGAGCAGAATCCCACTGCCAATGGGAACTTCTGCAATTTGTTGCGCAATTTGCACAGTGAATGGGTTTGTAATGGCTGTTGACCAGCCAATTCCTTCAGGGATTAACAGTATGGAAACGCCAAATATGCGATCGTATCCCATCTCTTTTGAGAGCATCAATAATATAGGAATCAGCGGGATAAATTCGGCACCCATCCCTAAAAAAGTGCCTGCCAGTGCGAATGCGGCAAACAGAACAAAGGTTAAAAGCATGGGCGTGTTTCGGAATTTCTTTAACAGGGCGTTCACAAAAACATTAATAGTACCCGTATGCTGGATGAGGTTAAAAACTGCGCCGATAATAAAAACAAAAAATATCAGCGATGCAGCCTGGTTCATCCCTTTGGGTATGGAAGAAAAAAGACCGAGCAGGCTGGTGGGGCTCGCCGCACCTTCCACTTGTTCCCCGAGAATGAGACCTTTGACAGAGTAATGTTTCGGAATTTCTTTATAAGTTCCGGGAATGACAACTGTGCGCTGCACATTGTTTATAGTTTCTGTTTTTCGTTCGAAAGTTCCCGAAGGAACAATATAAGTTAAAACGCTGCAGAAAAGAATGATTATTGACAGGAAAATAAATACGTGAGGAATGCTGATTTTAGCAAGAACCTTCTTCATTTAGTGTGCGTGTTGTTGAGACGCTAAAAATAGTTTAATGATCTGATTTATTGAGAATTGAATTTGTTAAGGTTTTGTTAAAGATTCGCCAGAAAATTATTATTAAAAATTTGAAAATGACGACTGGAGCGCGCCTCAAAATTTTGGCGCCACCATCAATACTGAATTTGATGAATACCGACCCATTATATTCGAAGAAGGTGTTGATTTTAAAAGGCACATGATGGTTTTTACTTCCAACAGGCCGGGTGGATTTGGCGGGTATGATTTGTATTTTTCAAAGTTTGAAAACGGAGCATGGGATATTCCACAGAATTTCGGTGCGACCATAAATACCGAATTTGACGAATACCGGCCCATTTTATTCGAAGAAGGTGTCGATATTAAATGGCATATGATGGTTTTTTCTTCCAACAGGGAAGGGGGCATGGGTGGTTTTGATCTATATTTTGTGGGAGTGGAAAAAGCCGAATAATTAAAAAAGAAATCCGGCCTTATTTACCTTCCATCAAGCTTTCTTTACCATTTTTTAACAGAACCACTTCATTTTCAACCATAATTTATTTGTATCTTCGCCGCCCGATATTGCAATTAATCAAAACTTTATACAATGAACATGTTTAAAAAATCATTATTAATGATCGGCCTGATCTTTTTTTCAGCCGGAATTTTTGCCCAGTCAGTTGTTGATGCGGGTGTTAAGTACAACGATGGTAACAATGCATACAATGAGAAGAATTATGCCGGTGCCATTGAAATGTACAGCGAAGCACTTGACTTAGCCACGAAGGCAGGCCCCGAAGCTGAAGAGTTAAAAGGTAAAATTGAAACACAGCTAACGAACTCCTATTTAAAGCAGGGTGTCAGCATTTATAAAACAGATATTGACGGCGCACTGGTTACGCTGGATAAAGGCTATGCATTTGCAAAAGGCCTTAACGATACCAAGTCTGTCCAGAAATTTGCCTCTACCATTGCCCAGTTAAGAACCAAAAAAGGAGATGATCTGCGCGATGAAGGAAAACTTGATGAAGCGTATTCAGAATACGAAATAGCCTTGAATATGAAGCCAAATTATCCAAAGTCATTATACGGACAGGGCATGGTATTCAAGGAAAAAGACGACCTGGAGAAGATGACCGAAAAAATGGACCTGGTGATCAAATATGGCGGTGACAATCCAAAAATGGAAAGCATTGTTGCTGCTGCTAAAGCTAATGCAGCAAGAAGTCTCTTAGCCAAAGCAGCTGAAGAATTAAATGGTGAGAAGTATAACAAAGCGTCAGAATATATTGACTTGTCGATGACATATGTCCCTTTTGATGAAGGTACCATGGCCATATTTGATCAGATTGCCGATCAAGCCATCGCCATTCCTGAAGTAACTGAAACCATTCAGAAAGCTAAAGAAACTTTGAACTAAAAGTTCATCTGAAATTTTTATAAAAGCGGCTTATGGCCGCTTTTTTATTACGCATACGTTTTCACCTGCAATTCCCCATTTACCACACGCATGCCATTCATGGCCAGCGCTTCCATCTCATCTTCGCCCGGATATACATGCACCGGTGCAATTTTATGGGTATAGGAAATCACCTGGTTGGCAAAATATTTGTCGTGGGCAATACCACCGGTAATCAACACGCCATCTACGTCATATTTAAGTACGGCCGCCATTGCACCTACCTCTTTAGCCACCTGGTATGCCATGGCATCATAAATCAGTTTGGCATACGCATCCCCATTAGCTGCCCTACGCTCTACTTCCGAAGCGCTGTTTGTGCCCAGGTAAGCTACCAATCCACCTTTCCCGGTAATCATTTTCAGTATTTCCTTTTCTGAATAATCTCCGCTGAAACATAATCGCACCAGATCACCAACTGGCAAAGTTCCCGAACGTTCCGGTGAAAACGGTCCATCACCATCCAATCCCTGGTTTACATCCACCACACGTCCTTTT
>PKSW01000416.1 GCA_002869465.1 Marinilabiliales bacterium | reverse complement strand
CCAGGATGATAACTATCGGAAAGTTCCAACAGTTTTTGAAGATATATGATTTGGTGATCACCCCAGTAGCCAATATATGCCCAGGGATCATCTGGATCGGGACTTTCCCAGTCGATGCCACTTCTCATGATCCTATATGGATTATAACCATCAGGTGTGGAAGCATTTACAAATTTGGAAATGATGTTTTCTATAAAACCCGGATACGAAACACTTAAAGCTTCCCAATTCTGAAAAATATCTCTCCAGTTTCCCTGAAAATCGAGCTTCGGACTTCCATCCTCATTTTTATTATCAATAGAAAACTGGTTCCACGGACGGCTCGGGTCGCCATGTCGCCGACTGAATGTCAGTGGTAAATATTCGTAACATATTCTAATAAAGTGGGCATTACCCTTTTTTTCTGCTAGTTGAATAAGATCGCTATTTGAAATTTTCTTGGGTAACGCATCAAGTGTATTTTTGAAATCATTGCTGATTTTTGTGTTGGTCAGGTTTACAAAATCTCTAAAATCACTGCTATCTAAAGTGTAATCATCCTGGTATACACCCCCGCGCATAACGTTAAACAGGGTGTTAGTAAAATGCCGGACACAACAAAGTTCTTCATTGCTGGTTTGTAAACCATCAGCAGCTGCCACAATTTTTACAAGCCTCTTAGTACCGGCTTCGATGTCTTTGTGAACCTGGCTTAGAATTTTTGGCGTATTTTTTAAGAGAAGGTTCAGGTTGGCAACATCGGTAGTGCTTTGGTTGATCTCGGCCACTGTCATCCATTCGGCTGTCTGCTGTTTCTTTAGCGTAAGTTCTGCATTCACATAATAAGCTCCTCTGGATGCCCTGATGTCTGTTTCCGTTGTAACGGCAAATCCTTGCTTGAACTTCGCTAACTGGTGATCAGAGATCAGTATTTTACTATTCACTAAACCACTTGACCAGACAGTTGTTGCGTATAATGATTCGCTGGGTTCAGCCCGATCTACAGGAATAGAACTCAGCATAAAAATGCCCAGTCCTGTTTCTTCAATAAGTTCGGCTTTTTTATAGGCGTCCGAAAGGTTGCTGTATTCATTCTGAAAGATGTAATCGATACCACTAGGCAGGATGTTCCTTATCCCGTCAAGTAGTTCAACTTTTACGGGTTCATTAGTAATATTAGTTATTCCAGATTGTTTTACAAAGCCAAATTGTTCGCTGTTTGACCAGCTGTAACGGAAACTAAGCCCCAAATCGTGGTTGATTTCTTCGAAAATGATTTGATTTCCGTAAACACTTTTGTACAGGTTTCTTTCAATTCTGTAAATTTTGGCCAGCTGTTTTGAGAAAGGCTCCCATAGACTGGTTCTGCCTTTGCTTTCAACCAAACAAATGGTTTTACTTCCGGTGATGCCGCAGTAATCATGTATTTTATCATCACTATAGTAGGGAAACAAAGCGTTGTCGCGATTTCTCCTGCCTGCTGACAGGGAACCGTTACTTGAAATGAATATCCAATGATCTGAATCGCTGACTAAGGTCATAAAGAAATCAGGCATACGATTGAAATTTGAGATTTTGAAATACCTCTCCTTCTGTATGCTTATAAACTCACCTTTTACAGCGAGGTTTTTGTCGTTTAAAGACGTGCTTCCTAAATATATTTCTCTTTTGCTCATACAATCAAAAACACAACTTCTTAATTTCTTTTCATTCTGTTATTTAACTAATATTTTTTCTAGTTCTTCCAACGATTTTCCTTTTGTTTCAGGTACTTTCGTCAACACAAACAACAATCCCGCGGCGGCAAACAATCCATAAATAAGGAAGGTCATTGAGTTACCTATGGTTTCCAACTCCCATGGAAAAACCAGCTGAACCAGGAAACTGACCACCGAATTGACGAAACCAACAAATGAAATGGCCACCGCCCTGATTGTGTTTGGAAACAATTCGGAAAAAAGTACCCACATAACAGGCCCGATTGAAACTGCAAATGAAGCGACAAAGGCAAGGATTCCAAGCAGGATTAAGTTTGCATTAAGTGCTGTGGCACTTTTTAATATTTCCACTTCGTGAGCCATAAAGTCATCCTCACCCAAGGCATCCGCAACGGCCGATTTGAATCCACTAACGTAGGTAAAAGTTGCATTTTGAAGGCTTTCCAGTTTTTGTTTGTCAACAGCCGCAGGTAATTCAGATATTGATTTTTCGGTCAGTGTGTACGTTGCTGAACCAAATCCATATGACAGTAAAAACATGGAAATGGCAATCCCAAACATACCTACAATGAGTAACAATTTGCGTCCTACTTTATCAATCAGGAACATCGCCAGGATCGTAAAAACAAGGTTAGCAAGTCCAACGTAAATTGCTTGTGAAAATGCCGCGTTCGTTCCTATACCCGATTGTTCAAAAATCATTGGTGCATAAAAAAATACAGAGTTTATTCCGGTGATCTGTTGCAAAACAGCCAAAACAAGCCCAATGATCAGCACGGTCCTCAATGCGGGATTAAAAATATCTTTCAGGCTTGATTTCTTTTTATTGGAATCCTCCTGAATACTTTCTTTTATGGCTTTAATATCGTTTAGAGCAGCTGTCTCACCGCTGGCTTTTTGCATTGTTTTCAGGGCTTCCTCGTAGTAGCCCTTCATCACCAACCAACGCGGGCTTCGTGGAACAATGACCAGCGAAAAAAAGTATATCAAGGCAGGAAACATTTCCAGCCCCAACATCCAACGCCAGTTGTAATGGTCAAATTTAAAGGCTTGCGCCCATTCTGCTTCTGATTGCCCTAACTTAAGGATGAGGTAGTTTGTAAAAAAAGCTGCTGAAATACCGATGACGATGTTTAACTGGTTGAACGAGACCATGGTCCCCCTTATTTTAGGAGGAGCGATTTCGGCAATGTACATCGGGGCAATGATTAGTGAAGCACCCACACCAAAACCACCGATCATCCGGGCAATGACAAGAAAAATAAATGTGGGCGCCAATGCCGAAGCAATGGCAGAAATGGCATAGAGTACAGCGGCAAAGGAAAGTAGTCGCTTTCTTCCAAATTTATCGCTCAAAGGTCCGGCAATCATCATGGCCAGCGTAGCTGTGAGCGTTAGGGAACTGACTGCCCAACCCAATTCAATTTTTGTTAAATCGAATTCCGGCTCAATAAATTTTACCACACCTGAAATAACAGAGGCATCAAATCCCATTAAAAAGCCACCGAGAGCTACAATTAATGAGATTAAGACAACATATCCTCTATTATTTTCTTTCATTATTTTTTTTCCAAGCGATCATTCCTGCTTTTGATATACTCTGACATAATCAACTTCCATGGTTTGGGGAAATGCATCCGCATCTATCCCCTGAAGGCTTCCCCATGCACCACCAACAGCAAGGTTTAATATAAGGTAAAAAGGTTTGTTGTAGGGCCATTTGGTTTCACCCATACCTTCATTTTCGTATTCAAAATATAGGCTGTCGTCAACATATGCATTTAAAACATCAGGGGTCCATTCTATTATGTAGGAATGAAATTGTTTATCAACATCAGGAATGAAAACCGTCGCTGTTTTTTGTGTTTTCTTTTGCCACTGGTAATCTTTTGAATGCGCTGATGCATGAATCACTCCAAGGTCGTGGCCTACATGTTCCATGATATCAATTTCACCAACATCCGGCCAGTTACCATCTCCAAAGGTCCATCCGCCCGGCATCATCCAAATGGCCGACCATGTTCCGGTTGCATTAGGCAATTTGGCATTCACTTCAATTTTACCATATTTCCATTCGGCTTTTGAAACTAACCTTGCTGAAGTATATTCCTTTCCCTCAAAATTTTGCTTGTGAGCAGTTATGTATAGAATTCCATTATCGACCCGTGCATTTTTTTCGTTTGCATCAGTATAATGCTGTGCTTCATTGTTCCCCCATCCAGCATCATTACCTTCGGTATCGAATGACCACTTTGTTGAATCGGGTAAGCTCGAATAATTAAATTCATCTTGCCATACAAGAACGTAATTGTCATCATCTTTCGATGCTGATTTTTCGGATGTATTCGTTACACATCCTGCCATCATTAGCAAAGAGCCCAGAAAGAAAAATACACTTCTTATCATTATTTTTCAGCGTTAAATCCTAACCAAAATTATTTCACCTATTCCTGGAATACACGCACGTAATCAACTTCCATGGTTTGTGGGAATATGGTTGTATCATCAGGAGATCCTGGCCAATTGCCACCTACCGCCAGATTTAAAATAATGAAGAAATTCTGGTGAAATTCACTGAGCTGCTCTGGTGTAATATCAGCTGCAAAATATTGGTTTCCATCAACGTATCCAATAATTTCGCTTTCATCCCATGTTACAGAAAATACGTGGAATTCGTCAGCAAATATTCCTGATGATAGTGTATAGCTTTTACCATACTCAGCATGTTCACCATCATTATCCCAATGAAGTGTACAATAAACTGTATTGTCACTGTTGACTCCCCCAACCATTTCCATGATATCTGTTTCACCACATGCTGGCCAGCCAACAGTGTTTATATTTTCTCCAAGCATCCAGAATGCAGGCCATAAACCTTGTCCGTAGGGCAATTTGATCCTGGCTTCAATTCTACCGTATTGAAAATCAAATTTGTTTTGTGTTGTTATACGCGACGAAGTGTAGTCATTTTCACCAACAGATTCTTCCTTTGCCGTGATAGTAAGTACACCGTTGTCAACATAAGCATTGTCCTCTGTGTAATACTGGAGCTCATTATTACCCCAACCGCCGCCGCCGGTTTCCATATTCCATTTATCAGGATTGGGATTGCCAGTATAATTAAACTCATCAGACCACACAAGTCCTGGGAGGTATCCCTCAGCGTCCTGTTCAATTACTACTTGTTGTGATGTTGAATAATCAGCACCATCTTTGTTCACTACTAATTGGATATTGTATTCGCCCGCAAAAGGAAAAAAAGCTTTGTATTCAAATTCATTTTCGATTTCCATATCGAGATAAAGCCATTTAAAGGAATCATAGGTTCCCTGGCTTGTATTGGTCAGAATAACATAATTTGGATCATCATGATCAATTTCTGCAGTGAACGATTCAATCAGTTCGGCAGGTGAAATTGTCACTGTTTTAGTCGCTGTTTTATTTCCGCCGACATAGTTTGTCAGCCTCAATGATACTTCATAATCTTTAGCCTCATAATAATAAAATACAAAGCTTTCTTTTTTATCCGTAGTTGTAACAGTTGTACCATTACCAAAATCCCAGGTCATAAAATAATATTCACCAGTTGACTCGTTGGTGTATTGAACATGATTTGCATCTATTTGGGTAATACCAAACGCAGGCGTATATTCTGCCTCCTCCTTTTTGCAGCCAATTTGAACAAATAAAAATGTAAATAAAATAAACAAAGCGGCATAAGTGAAGACCGTTTGGATTTTATGGAATTTATTCTTTTTCATATGATTATTATTATGTTTTATTAAAAGATGTTGTTTTTACAATAATTCATCTAAGCTATTGCAAGATGCTGCAAAAAGGGCATATTAAATCCCTTTTTACAGCATATATATCAATCAAAAACCAAACATTATGATATAAAATTTTAATTATTTTGGTTCGGGTTTAACATTCGTAAAAATATGGTACCAAGCAAATTGTGGTTCATTTGCCTGAACCATACGCACCCTTAGAATGTTTTCAGTTACTTCAATAATCTCGTATTCACTGGAACCTGCATAAAATCCCATAAATCCACCATCAGAGTAATTGATTGTAGTTCCCCTATACTGACCTGTTTCAGTTGCAATTGAAGCTGAAGGGCTAAAGGAGACATTTTTTACTCCTTCGATATCCCATGGGTAGCTACCTTCGGCTCCCAGGCCCAGCTCTTCAGAGTATATTCCCTGAATAAATGCTTCACCTGAAGAATTGAGTTGTTCAAATGTTACGTTTCCGTTCTCCAGAGTAAAAACAAATTCGCAGAGGTACAATGTTGACTCTATTTTTTCCCATGGAGCTGCCTGATACCAAGCAGGCCATGATTCATCACCATTCTCATAGGGTTTGTCATTAGGTCCTAAACCTAAATGACCCGTCTGGTCTGCAGCCCAATACCATGATTTAGTAGATCCTCCGGTTAAGAACTGCGCTGCTTCATCATCTGAGAAACTGCTAAAGACTTCTAACTGGTCAGATTTACTTGACGTAATACCACCTGTTCCAATAGCATAAACGGTTACGTTGTAATTATTAACTCCATTTATTGAAAATTGATGGGTGATCTTCCCATCAGCCGCTATCTGGCTATCTTTTCCATCACCAAAATAAAAATTAAAGGTGATTGCATTATCAGCTGTAGCTACGAAGTTTACGAGTCCACTTCCATCCCCATTTGGGTTTTCTTCATCAGCACCCACAATCTCGAAAGTTAAATTTACGTTGGTTGGTGTTTTAAGTTCACCCATTTCATACTCTTTCTGGCAACCACCTAAGAAGAGTGCCAATCCAAGCATTATAACTAAAATATAATTTATGATTTTCATTGTTTATGTTTTTTAATTTTTTACAAGGATAAATCTCCACCAGCCGCCTCCAATGTCTATATCAAGGGTCATTTCTGTTTGATCGTCAGACAGAGCTATAAGATATGTAATGGAAGCCGGTGCATCGGCAGGGTTTGTTAGTTCACCTCCATTATATGCTTTTGGTATACCTAAATAGGCTCCTGTTCCATTCAGGGTAACAGTACCAGCTCCTTCGTCATAGCTAAAAGTAGCAGCAACATTTCCATCATGAGGTGCAACAGGCGTTCCACATGCATCAGTTCCACCTTGCCATCCTTCTACCCAAGTATCAGCTCCTAATACATTGCTAAATGAACCATCAACACCAAAAACGTAGGAGTCATCATAGAAACAACCTCTGTCTGCAACACCTGCATCGTCGATTGACCACCATGAAATATCGCCTTGGCCTGGTCCTACACCAAGCGATCCGGCTTCAGGTTTTACCTGCCATGTGCCTTGTAATGGAGAAGGTGCTGAACCTCCTTCTTTAACAAGTATGAATCTCCACCATCCACCTCCAATGTCAATATCGAGCGTCATTCTTGTTCTGTCGTCTGAGAGAGCAATAATATATGTAATGGAAGCCGGAGCATCTGCGGGCGTTGTTAATTCTCCTCCGTTGTAAGCTTTTGGAATCCCGAGATATGCACCTAATCCATTAAGGGTAACAGTACCTGCACCTTCGTCAAAAACGAAAGTGGCCGGATTAGAACCATCATGAGGCGCAACAGGTGTTCCACAAGCATCGCTACCGCCCTGCCATCCTTCTATCCATGTTTCATCTTGTAAAACATTGCTGAACGAACCATCGGTACCAAATATATACTCATCATCATAATAGCATGCTCTTTCAATTACACCAGCATCATCGATGGACCACCATGAAATATCACCTTGGCCCGGTCCTACACCTAGAGAACCTGCTTCGGGCGCCACTTTCCATGTTCCTGCTATTCCTGTTGAAGGAGAAGAACTGGTTAATTTTATGTCATCAAAGTAATATATTGAACCATCACCCGGGTTACCAAAGTCAAAAAAGATAACAACTTTTTGATATTCAAAAGCAAGATCAATTGATGAATAATCGAATGATAGTTCTTCCCATTGGT
>PKSW01000313.1 GCA_002869465.1 Marinilabiliales bacterium | reverse complement strand
GTTTTCAGGCGTTTAAGCCTTTTCTTTATGTTTCCCTCAATCACATAGTGATCGATCAATGGTGCAAATACATTCAAGAGTAAAATTGCCAGCATCATACCTTCTGGATAAGCTGGGTTAAATACCCTGATCAGAATGGCCACCATGCCAATCAGAAAGCCATAAATATACATCCCCTTCTTTGTTTGCGTTGCAGTTACCGGATCGGTAGCCATAAATACTGCACCAAATGCAAAACCTCCCATTACCAAGTGATAATATGCCGGCAAGTTCATGTAATCATTGGCTCCCCATAAATTAAATAAGAGTCCCATGATATAACCTCCGGCAAATACTGTGAACATGATACGCCAGTTCCCGATACCGGTGGCCAGCAATATGACAGCTCCAATGAGTATAAACAAAGTGGATGTTTCTCCGTTTGAGCCTGGAATGAATCCCATGAACATATCATAAACGGATGGCAGGTTCTCAAATTTTCCTACTAATGCATCACCTAAAGGTGTGGCACCTGAGAAAGTATCTGCTTTATCGGCAATCCAAACCTTATCACCGGAAATATCTCCCGGATAGGCAAAAAACAGGAAAGCACGTGCAAGCAATGCGGGATTTACAATGTTCATACCTGTTCCACCGAATACCTCTTTACCAAAAATCACTGCAAAAGCCACAGCAATAGCTAATTGCCATAAAGGTATTTCGGGTGGTACGATCATCGGAATCAATAAACCTGAAACAAAGAAGCCTTCATTTACTTCGTGATGCCTGATTTGGGCAAATATGATTTCGAGACCCAGACCCACACCATAGGAAACAATCAGTATAGGTAACATTTTCAATAAACCATACCATAAGTTATTCCACAGGGTTGAGCTTTCGCCTAATGAGAGGTAATGCAGATTACCTATATTCCACATGCCAAAAAACAATGCCGGCAGTAATGCTATGAATACCACGATCATGGTCCTTTTCATATCAATAGCGTCGCGTATATGGGCCCCTTTTCTTGTTACCGTATCCGGAACAAATAATAAGGTTTCCACAGCATCGAACATGGAATGCAATTTCTCGAATTTCCCACCTTCTTTAAAATGGGGTTTTTGATTGTCTAAAAAATTCCTTAACGCTTTCATGCGGTATACTTCTGAATTAATTTAACTCATTTCCTGACGCATCAGGTCTAAACCCTTACGTACAATTTGCTGCATATTAGTTTTCGATGTATCAATTACTTCGCATAGTGCAAAGTCTTCATCGTCTATTTCATAAATACCCAATTGCTCCATCAGGTCGATGTCTTCAACAATAATGGCTTTGATCAACTGTAACGGATAAATATCAAACGGAAATACTTTTTCCAGTTTACCGGTCATCACATAGGCCCTGACCCCACCATGTAAATTGGTATCGAGCTTGTATTTTTTATTGGGGAAAAACTGTGAGAGAAATGTACTTGAAAAACTGAATTTATTCAATCCCGGTTTGATCCATCCAAAAAACTCAAAGTAATCGCCTTCGGGTATCACGGTTACCAGCGAATCATAAAAACCTATAAATCCGTCTTTTTCAATTCGATCTCCAGTAAGTACATTACCGCTTATAAACCTGTTTGTTTCTCCAGTAACATTACCACTGGCCATATTCACGATACGCGCGCCAATATTTGTTTTGAAATATTTAGGATGCAACACCTCGGAACCGGCGAATGCGACAATTCTTTCCGTATCTAATTTTCCTTCCAAAAATAGTTTCCCAATCGAAATAACTTCTTGCGGTCCAGCATACCAAATTACTTCACCTTTGTTTAGTGGATCAATTCGACTAACGTGAACACTTACATTACTTGCCGGATGCGGTCCAGAAAACTGGTTGATTTGCACATTTTTTGAATTCAAAAACACTTTGGATGTCGTATTTTTGGCATCAATATTTAAATGTACCTTTCCAGTTGTTAGTTTCGTTAATATATCCAGACCTGCCTGAAAAGCATCCCCTTTTCCGTGCACAACCAGGTCGAAATCAGCAGCAAGAGGTGCAGTGTCGAAAGCGGAAATAAAAATGGCTTTAGGCGCTACCTTTGGATCAGCTACTATGGAATACGGCCTTTGACGTATCATGGGCCAAACACCACTTGTCAGCATTTTTTCAATGATGGTATCGCGATCAACAGAACTTATATCTGTCTTGCCAAAATCAACTGCCACATCTTTCCCGTCAGATTCTATGATCACTTGCAAGAGTCGTCTTTTGGCTCCTCTAACAATTTCCATCACCTTACCGCTAACCGGGGAGGTGAATTTGATTTCCGTTCTGTACTTGTCGTAAAATAAAGGCGTACCTGTTTTAACTAAATCACCTTCTTCAACAAGCATTTTTGGAAAGCAACCAATAAAATCCGGAGGTTTTATGGCAAATCTTTTAGCATTTAAGTCAACGATTGTTTTTTCGGCCTCTCCTAACAACTTGATATCAAGACCTTTTTTAATCTTATAAGCAGTTGACATATGGGTATAGATTCATGTGTTTTTACGAATGCGAAAATATACAATTATGTTCATATATCTAATACGATCTATATATATGATTCAATTTTTATCAACTCTAAATAAAGCACAAGCTATGATCCATTTTTGTAGTTTTATTCCAATCATCTTTTTAAAAATCAATGATTTTACCAATTACTTTATTCAGATGAATGAATGATATTGTTTTTATTTAACGACAACAAAATAAAAAAAACTAAGTTTGAACTATAAATAATACTGAAAATGAACAGGATCTTTATATTACTTTCTTTCATCATTCTTCATCCCATTGCCTTTTCACAGATGATCACCAATGAAGATAGGGTTTACGATGATAACATTCAAACTGTATTGTTATATGCTGAAGGGGATCAGCTAAACGACCCCGTTATCAGGTTAAATACCTCTGACAAATTAAGGCTCTCATTTGATGACTTCAGTGACGAATCTTATCTTTTTAAATATACTATTGTACATTGTAATGAATTTTGGGAACCTTCGGATTTAAGGCAGATCGAATACCTGGATGGCTATTTTGAAGACGAAATAAACGAATATTATTTTTCATTCAATGCCATACCTGGCTATATCCATTATTCACAGTTGATTCCATCACCCAATATGCGAATCAAGTTGTCTGGAAACTATATTTTAAAAGTATATATAGATGACCCAAGTGAAGCCAATGTATTATTTACAAAACGCTTTTATGTCATAGAGCAATTAGTTAATGTCGAAACTTCCATACCCTATTACCCAAAAGACCTGATGTTTACCAGAAAAAAACAACAAATTGATCTGACTATTTTTACACCCGACCTTTTTAATGTTGAACCTTTGCAAAGAATCTCTTTAACCATTAGGCAAAACGGAAGATGGGATAATGCTAAAAAGGGAATTAAAGCAACTTCTGTTCTGATGAACGAATTGCAATACCATTATCCCAACGGGATTGTTTTTGATGGAGGAAATGAATTCCGCAACTTTGATATGAAAAGTTTTTTATATCAATCCATGTATATAAAAAGAATAGTGAGTGATAAAGACGGTTATATTGTGATACTTCATGATGATTATTCTAAAGCAAAAAAGTCTTATGAAACCTTAAATGATATTAATGGAAAAAAACTCATCAAGGCAAGGAGCGACCAGATTTCTATGATCGAAGGTGAATATGCAATTGTGCAATTTACACTAAAGCACCCTAAAATTGCAGATGCGGAAGTATATGTACTTGGCGCGCTTAATAACTGGCAGCTTGACGAAAAAAGCCGGATGAATTATAGTTCAAGTGCTAAACAGTATTATTGCGATATGCTTTTAAAACAGGGTTATTATGATTATATGTACGCTGTAGTGCCGAAAGGTTCAACCGAAGGTGATATTACCATATTAGAAGGTGATCACTGGGAAGCAAAGAACAGTTATACAATTCTTACTTACTTCCGTGAAATAGTTCCTGCATACGACCGTCTGATCGGATATCACAAATTCAGTTCGTTTGAAGCAAGTATTAAATAGTTTTTTACTCGTACCTGAGTGATTCAATAGGATCCAGTTTTGCAGCTTTATTGGCCGGAATAATTCCCGAAAGCAATGCTACAACAAAGCAAATCACCACCCCGAGCAAAACCCATAGCCACGGTACCAGAAAAGCGCTGCCCGTGATGAAAGAAACTATGTTGCCAATCATAATGCCTGCCAGTATGCCAACAACTCCACCGACCTGAGCAATAACAATCGCTTCGGCAAGAAATTGGTTTCTGATGGTGCGTTGCTTGGCTCCCACTGCCTTACGAACGCCAATTTCCCGTGTCCGTTCTGTTACCGAAACCAGCATGATGTTCATTAAACCAATGGCTGCACCCAACAAGGTGATTAAACCGATAATGGTAGCTCCTATTTGTAATTTGCTGGTTAAACCGATCAGCATATTGGCCACATTATCACTTTTTATGATGGAAAATGAATCATCGTTACCCAATTTATCCTCCCTGATTTTTCGAAAGACACCAATGGCTTCTCCTATGGCGGCATCCATTTTCGAAGGATCAGATACCATGACGCTTAGCCGGTAATTCATATTGGGCCTTGAGAAATACTGCCTAACATTGGTAATGGGCACCAAACAGGACCGGTCGCCGCTGAATCCAATACTGGAACCCCTTTCTTTCAACACGCCAATCACTTTATATTTACCGGGCCCTATCGAAATAATTTTATCCAATGGGTCTTCATTTTTTTTAAACAGTGAATTGGCAATTTCGTTCCCGATAATAACTACATGCTTGCCATAATGAATCTCATTTGGGCTAAACGACCTCCCTTTAGCAATCTCCTGGCCCGAGGTGATCACATAATTTTCATCGGTGCCAATGACCGAGATGTTCGGGTTGGTTTTTTCCGATTCGTATTTAAGTGTGGCAATACCTGTACCATATGTAAATACCGATGCTGTAGCAGGAAAATCATATTGCTCCCTGAAATCCATGGCTTCCTGAAAGCTTATCACCCTGTAATCAACTGGATTGCTTCGCTGACCTCCAACGTGGACACGCAAACCCCTATTCTGAATATTAAAGGTGTTGGAACCCATCAGTGCAAAATTTTCTGTCAGTGAAGCTTCAACGGCATCAATAGCGGTTAAAATTCCAACCAGTGCCATAATTCCAAAGGCGATGATGAGCACGGTTAGGATAGTTCTGAGTAAATGGCTTTTAATGGAGATAAAAGCAACCCTGATATTCTCTATGATCAATCTCGAATTCGCTGTCATATGCTAATCTGTCATATTTCGTCTTTTCTGCCATATGCCAGGTCTCCGGCATCTCCCAAACCAGGAACAATAAAAGCTTTAGCAGTTAGTTCCATATCAATGGCACCAACCCACAAAGTTAATTTTTTAAAGGTGAATGCCCTTTTTAGTTTTGCGATGCCTTCGTCACTTGCCAAAGCACAAACCACATGTGTATGTGCCGGGGTTCCTTTTTCAAATAATCCGCGAATTGAAGCAACCAGCGATCCGCCTGTAGCCAGCATCGGATCACTTACGATCAGAATACGTCCATCAATACTGGGTGATGACATATAATCCAGTTTGATGGTAAAATTCTCATTTTTTGTATACTTCCTGTAAGCTGACACGAAGGCGCTATCAGCTTTGTCGAAATAGTTCAGCAAGCCCTGGTGAAGCGGCAAACCAGCCCTTAAAATGGTAGCCAAAACAGGCTGCTCACTCAATAAACTCATATCAAGCATAGCTAATGGTGTTGAAACCTTAACTGGTGCGTAATTCATCTCCTTGCTGATCTCGTAAGCAAATATTTCACCTATTCGCTCCAGGTTCAATCGAAATCGCAAACTATCCTTTTGAATACTGGAATCGCGAAGTTCAGCAAGAAATTGGTTAAAAACGGTATTTTCAGTACCCAGTTCGTGGATCATGGCAAGTGCTTTCTAACAAAGATAATGGATTTCAATTATACATACACGCATTTTATTGTTTTTTTAATAATAAGCTCATCTTATAAAATGAATGCACTATTGAATTCAGGGTATTTCTTTTGAGCCTGAGATATTCCACTTCCTTAGCTCCGAAGCCACTGTAAAACCTGGCCAGATTCTTATCGTTCGAGCCTTCAAAATCGAGCACCAGCTTGCCCGGTGAAAACTCCCTGATCACCGAATCAATAAGGTAAGTCATAGCTGCGGTTTCCTTTGCCAGCTGATTGGTTGCAGAAAACAGGAAAATAAGTCGATTATGACTTTTTAAAAAGAATGCCCCAGCGCATATTTGGTTATGTTCACTGAAAACACCATACACGATTCCTCTTCCTTTATAAATGGCCATATACATCAGACGATTCAACCGCATATATTCGTTTTCCCTCCATTTACCCAGTGTTTTTCCTTTGTTATCTTTAAACAACTGTATCAGGCTCTCGGGTTTTATGCCTTTCACAAGACTTAAATTACTTTGTAAACTTTTCTTCAGATTTCGTTGCGTATTGTTAGCGTATTTTTTTGAAAGTACCTGATAGGTATTGATCAGGTCAAGAACAAAATTTTTATTGGGTGATGCATCATACAACTTTCGGTCTACCGAATTAAAACTATTCAGATTGATATCAACTAATTTAAATTTTAAAGGGATAGTTTTAATAAAAGTCTGAACAATTTCAGGTGTCAAAATACGTTTTGAAAACACACCGAGTTGCTGAACAAAAAAAGGCTGAAATATATATGATATCCCAAATTTTCGTGATACCGGCAAAGGCATAACTCGCTCATAATCATCTTCAATGAGGGCATCCCAGTTTTCATGCACAATATCTAAATACCAGGCATATGCGTATACAATACCATTAAAAGAATGACGGATACAATCATCCCATTTATCCGTATCAATGTTGCTATTTTTAACGTATCTGATCAAAATTTGTTGCTGGCTGCTGGTCGCTGGTTGTTTGATTGTTCCTATTTATATATGATTCTATTCTTCTTCTTTTCTTCTCTTCCTCTAATCCCTATTTCCCAGATTCCTTTATTTTTTGTTATTGATTTATGGCAATCATCAACTCACTCAACTGCTTCTTTGATTAATTCTTCATAAACTCTTTTCCAGCCTTTCCAACGTTTTTGATCGCTTAAAGATTCATTATGCCAGAGGGAGATGAAAGTTCCATCCACTTTTTTCACTTCTTTAATCAATGCTTTTATATGATCAATGGCATCGGCAGGTGTTAAGCCCAGGTAATCATTCAATGTTCCGTCCATCACTGCGAATGGATGTATTCGAAGTTTTGTTTCAATCTCCAGATCCAGATCATAAAAATTAAAAGGCGTGCAAATACCCGCCCGAAAACCTGGTAAAGCTGCATATCCCATAGAATAGTCATCGGTAATATCCTGCTCAATTAGATTGCGATAGGTTGATGGCAATACTATTCTTAAAAAATGCTGCCGGCTGGAAGAAATATCTTTATTAAGTACTGACCTCAGGTTTTTAATTTCAGTTTTTAACAAGCCGGGATGTTCAATAGTATTGTATGAGGGATGTATGCCCACACTCGCATAATCCCCTATGCTTTTTACAAGAAATCTGAATCTTGAATTCCGTATGTTAATATTTTTATCATATTGCCCATAATGAGCAAACAGGAAAAAATAAACGGGTTTAAGTTTGT
>PKSW01000167.1 GCA_002869465.1 Marinilabiliales bacterium | reverse complement strand
TAATAACCTGGTGCGAAACCGAAGGTATTGAAACAGGTTTGAATTTAGATAATATCAAAGAGGCTAAGTTTTATCCTTTGATCAATTCGTAACCGCTGTTCAGGATTTCCGAATCCCGAACTAAATAGACAAGCATTTGTAATGCTGAAATACCGCATAGGATATGCTAACAGTCAGCTATTACTTCAATATAATGTCAGTTTGGAATTGTAAAAAACGGTTGTCATTTCGAAGGAGGAACGACTGAGAAATCTCCTGAGTAATTGGGTTTTTCCTGGGGGATTCCTCCCTTTGGTCGGAATGACAGCTTGGAAAGTGCTATAAACAATAAATTAAACAAATTCGCTCAATTTACCGGTTTTATTAATCCGTGCGCCTTTGGGTGTATTTTCCAACGTACCCGCCTCGTTATACAAATCATGTTCAAAGAAAAGGATGTAGTCATTTTCCAGGGCTTCGGCATAAAAGCGTTCACGGTCTTTGAGTGTTTGCAATGGCCGGGTGTCGTATGCCATGATCCAGGGCATTGGAATATGAGCAGCGGAAGGCATCAAATCCGCCATAAAAACAACGGTTTTTTCATTGTAATTAATATGAGGGATCAGTTGTCCATCCGTATGGCCATCATACAATTTGAAAACCATATTGGGGATGTATTCACCTTCTTCATTTATCAATTTCAATTGGCCGCTTTCCTGGATGGGTAAAATATTTTCTTTCAAAAAAGAGGCTTTTTCACGCCGGTTCGGGTTCGTGGCCCAATCAAATTGTTGCTGGCTGGTCCAGTAAGTAGCATTTGGGAAAGCCAGTTCGTAGCCGGTTTTTTCGTCATTCCATTTTACACTGCCACCACAATGATCGAAATGCATATGGGTGAGGATGACATCCGTGATATCCTCTGGCTTGAAACCAACTTTGGCCAGTGACGATTCTAAGGTAGCATCTCCGTTCAAATAGTAATGCTTCAGCCAGTTTTCATCCTGTTTGTCGCCAATGCCATTATCAATTAATATTTTCCGGTCACCATCTGCGACAAGCAGACAACGCATGGACCAGTTACAAAGATTGTTCTCATCGCAGGGATAGGTTTTCGACCACAACACTTTGGGTACCACTCCAAACATGGCTCCGCCATCAAGCTTTAAATTACCGGTTTCTATGGGATAGAGTTTCATTTTAATAGCTGTTTTAAGAAATGCAAAAGTAAAACTTTCTCAACGATATTTCTTTCCGGGCCAAGGCTTTATTATTTTTGCATCCTAAGCAGGAATGATGAAAAAGATTGTTGGAATTTTATTATTTGTGATCCTACCAGCAGTTTTTACACAATGTAAAAAAGAAAATGACGACTGGATTTTCTGTAATTGTGGTATTGATATGTGGATAGGTGATTATGCTGGCAGTGGTAATTATTATAAAGGCGAAGATGTAGATGCCCAACAACTTGATGTGCAATTAACGATCGAGCAAATTGCACCGAAAAATTTAAAAATACGTATAGTAACTCTTGATGTATATGTCGAAACCTTTTATGGGATCAAAAATGAAAGTACCTATTACTTGACCATTAATGGGACCAACAAATCGCTCATTATGAATTTGAAAACGAACGGTGACGAATTGAAATTAACCGGAACGGCTAAAAATTTCCATTGGGTCTATGATCCTGATTCAACGTATTTGGTTACAGATAAAACCCTTGCTTTTGATGTGTTGAAAATACAGCCCTGATCGCTAGCCAAGTTTATCTATTGCCAGTTCATAAGCGCCGATAGCAACGGCTTCTGAAGTACCCAGGCGGCTGATGCCCACCCCCATTTTTTTCTCTTCGTAATAGGGAATTTTCTCATTTGAGAAGGGTACTGTGATCATTTTCTTGTTGAAATTCAGAAACTGCTGCATGCCTTTATCATCTTCAAGGTTGAAAGCGGAAACTTCCATTCGAGGAAACAGTCCTCCATCTGCACGTGTAAATTTCCGATTCAGCATCTCGATGGTTTTGGGCAGGAATAATGGATAAGCTCCTGACAATCCGCCACCGATCACCGCAATGCCATCCACCAGCGTGTTGGCGTTGGCAAGGGCATCTGCCAGCACCATTCCAAACTTTTCCCATGCCTTGATGGCTGCCTGTTGGTTGCCTGTTTTATTTCCCATTCCCACCTGATAAATATCGAAAGGTTCCGGGCTTTCTTTAAAAGCAATCTTGGTTTCTTCGGCGAATAGTCTTTTAATACCCCTGATCGTCAGCGCCTCTTCAATACTCGTGTTCCAGTCGAATGGATTCACCATCCGGTTGATCTCGGCTCCTGCTGAATTATCTCCGGTAAATAATTGACCATGGCTAACAATGCCGCCGCCAAAACCAGTGCCCAATGTTACGCCCAGCAGGTTGCAATATCGCTTTTGAACACCGGCATCTTTCAGCTTCTTATTTACTTCAGGGAGCAGCCCACCAATAGCTTCGCCCAATGTAAATAAGTCGCCATCGTTATTGATAAAAACGGGTATACGAAATTCGTTTTCGAGCATGGTTTTTAAAGCCACACCGCCACGGAACAGCGGGAGATTTTCAAGATTGCCAATGATGCCATTTTCATAATCAGCAGGGCCGGGAAAACAAAAACTAATGGCTGCAGCATGATTGGAAGTGGCTTCATTTATTTTTTTAAAGCCGTTTATTATCTTTTGCAGCAATTCCTCTAGGTTGCCAGATGATGATGGCAGGGAAATTGTTTGCTCAAAAATGCTCCCGTTACGTACTGCCTTAAAAACCAGATTGGTGCCTCCGGCATCTAAAACGAGTATGGTTCTGTTTTTATTCATTTTTATTAATGTGCTTGAAGCCAGTTATTTCCTGTATTCATATCAACCACCACTGGTACGTTCAATTTGATGGCATTTTTCATTTTCAATCTGACAATTTCCTGTACTTCTTTTATTTCATCTTTATGGGTATCAAATACTAGTTCATCATGCACTTGCAATATCATTTTTGATTTCAGCTTCCGTTGATTGAGTTCCTCAAAAATATGGATCATTGCAATTTTAATCATATCCGCCGATGACCCCTGTATGGGCGCATTGATGGCATTTCGCTCGGCAAACCCGCGCACGGTGGCATTACCCGAATTGATGTCGCTTAAATAACGACGCCTTCCCATGATGGTTTCCACATAGCCTTTTTCGCGGGCAAAATGAATTTGATCATCCATGTATTTTTTAATGCCGGCATATTCAGTAAAATAATTTTCGATGATCTCTGCTGCTTCTTTTCTCGGAATATCCAACCGCTGCGACAGGCCAAAAGCGGAAATACCATAAATGAGTCCAAAATTCACCATTTTGGCATTCCGGCGCATGTCTTTGGTCACCTCTTCAATGTCGACACCATATACCCTTGCAGCCGTAGCCGTGTGAATATCCTGGCCCTGATTAAATGCTTCGATCATATTCTTGTCACCACTCAAATGGGCGATAATCCGCAATTCCACCTGCGAATAATCGGCTGCCAGCAGCACATAATCACCATTCCTGGGGATGAAAGCCTTCCTGATTTCGCGTCCCTTCTCAGTACGAATAGGAATATTTTGCAGGTTCGGGTTGTTGGAACTCAGCCTGCCGGTAGCTGCCACCGCCTGGTTGTATGAAGTGTGTATTCTTTGATCTCTCGGGTTGATCAGCAATGGCAGTGCATCTACGTAGGTTGATTTAAGTTTCGTAAGCGAGCGGTATTCCAGGATGTGATCAATGATCGGATGCTTGTTCGACAGTCGCAGCAATATATCTTCACCGGTCGAATATTGCCCTGTTTTCGTCTTTTTGGGCTTGTCGTCAACCTGTAGCTTATCGAATAAGATCTCTCCAAGTTGTTTGGGAGATGCGATATTAAATTCCGTTCCGGCCAATTCAAAAATCGTTTTTTCAATTTCAACGATATATGTTTCCAACTGGGCGCTGTAATCATTCAATGCTTTAATATCCAGTTTTACACCTTCGGCTTCCATGGATGCCAGCACCGGAACCAGCGGCATTTCAATTTTTTCGAATAGATCAAAGGTTTCGGTGTTCTTCAATTGCGGGGCAAAAATTTCTTTGAGTTGCAAGGTAATATCCGCATCCTCGGCCGCATACTCCTTGATCAGTTTGATATCCACATCGCGCATGCTCAGCTGGTTTTTTCCTTTTTTTCCGATCAGGTTTTCAATGGGTACCGGCTTATAATTCAGGTATGTTTCAGCCAGGTAATCCATATTATGACGCATATCAGGATGCAATAAATAATGTGCGATCATGGTGTCAAAAATAGGTCCCTGAACATGTATATCATACCATTTCAGGATGGCCATATCAAATTTAATATTCTGGCCTACCTTTTCAATCTTGGGATTTTCGAGAATTCCTTTAAAGATATTGATCCGTTTTTGAGCATCGTTGTAATTTTCAGGCAAAACCACATACCAAGCCTCATGGGTCTTTATGGCAAAAGAAATACCTACCAGTTCCGAATTATTCGGATCGAGGCCCGTGGTTTCGGTATCAAAACAAATCGACTTTTGCTTTGCCAGCAATTCAACAAGTTTGATAGCTTCTTTTTCATCGCTGATCAGCTGATAATCATGCGGGGTATTCTGAATCGTTTTTAATTCAGTCGGCATAACAGTTTCTTCTTCATCTCCATTATTTTCCATGAATAGCTCTCCCTGCATTACTTGCTGACTATCATCCTGGTTCAGTGAATGATCCGTAAAAAAGCGTTTAGCAAAATTGCGGAATTCCAGTTCATCAAATAACTCCTTCAGGGCTTCCGGATCAGGTGCTGACATTTTCAAATCATCTTCATGAAACTCAATGGGAACATCGAGAATGATAGTGGCCAATTCCTTGGAAACAAGTGCCTGATCAGCGAAATTTTCCACATTTTCCTTTTGTTTTCCTTTGAGTTTGTCGGTATTCTGAATCACATTTTCAACCGAACCAAATTCAGCGATGAGCTCTTTAGCTCTTTTTTCACCTATACCCGGAACGCCGGGAATATTATCGGATGCATCGCCCCACAATCCCAAAATATCAATCAGTTGTTCGGGATGCTTGATACCGTATCTTTCGCATACTTCTTTTACGCCCCAGACCTCCGCCTTATTTCCCATACGTGATGGTTTGTACATGAAGATGTTTTCTGAAACCAGCTGGCCGAAATCTTTGTCAGGGGTCATCATATACGTAAAAAACCCAGCTTCTTCAGCTTTTTTCGAGAGCGTTCCGATCACATCATCAGCTTCATAACCATCAACTTCTAAAATAGGAATGTTGAAGCCTTTTAACAGTTCAACGATATACGGAATGGAAGCAGCCAGGTCTTCTGGCATTTTCTCCCGGTTGGCTTTATAAGCTACAAAACCTTCCTGTCGCAGTGTTGGGGCCATGGTATCGAATGCAACACCAATGTGTGTGGGTTTTTCATTTTTCAACACGTCATAAAGTGTATTGGCAAAACCGAGAATGGCAGATGTGTTCAGGCCTTTTGAGTTGATCCTCGGGTTTTTACTGAAGGCGAAATATGCCCTGTAAATTAGGGCCATAGCGTCCAGCAGGAATAGTTTCTTTTTTTCACTCATAGTTTGAAATTGTGGCAAACAAAGGTATGAAACGTACACTTTGCAAAAAGAAGTTTGTGGAAAATAATGAAATTCTGTGAGAAATCCACAATAAATTTTCAACTTCAAATTGTTTGAAAATATAGCAAAAGCTCCATAAGCGGGCTTTGTAACTCCTTATTTTTACAACACGAATTAGGAAAACATTCATTATGGCAAAAAAGAGCAGCGCCGATAAAGCAGCCACCCCCGCGAAAAAAATATTCGTTCTCGACACTTCCGTTATTTTATACAACCACAATGCGATCAATAGTTTCGAAGAAAACGATGTAGCTATTCCAATTACTGTGCTTGAAGAACTCGACAACTTTAAAAAAGGGAATACCAATCTGAATTTTGAAGCCCGTGAGTTTATCAGGTTCCTGGATAAGATTTCCGATAAATCGACCATGAAAAACTGGCGAAGGTTGAATGGCCCCGAGAAAGGCCGGTTTAAAGTGGTGATGAATGACAACAGCAAAGTAGATGCACGTAAAATATTTGGCGATAGCAAAGCGGATCACCGCATTTTAAATGCAGCCTTAAAGTTGAAAGAAGACCATCCGGAAAGCAAAGTAATTCTTGTCAGTAAGGATATCAACCTGCGGTTAAAAGCCAAATCACTCAGCTTACCTGCAGAAGATTTTATGACGGGAAAGATTGCCGACATCGAATCGCTGTATACAGGCATGAGCCAGCTTGAAGACCTGGATGCGGACATGATCGATAAATTATATGCAGATGGATTTTGTCAGGCGGAAGATTTGGGAATTGAAAATGCATACCCCAACCATTATTATATTCTGAAAAGTGACCGGGCATCAGCACTGGCCTATTTTAATCCAATTACCAATCGTATAGAACGGGTTGAAAAACATGCCGTTTCCAGAATTATGCCTCGAAACGCGGAACAGGTTTTTGCACTCCATGCTATTTTAAATCCGGAGATCAAACTGGTTACATTGCAAGGTGTGGCTGGTACCGGTAAAACTTTGCTCGCACTGGCAGGAGCCTGGGATCAGCGGCGCAATTTTAAACAAATATATTTGACAAGGCCTATTGTACCGCTTAGCAATAAAGACATTGGCTATTTGCCGGGAGATGTGCACGAAAAGATCAATCCATATATGGAACCCCTCTGGGATAACCTGAAATTCATCCAAAGCCAGTATGGTGAGCAGGATAAAGAATACAAGCGCATTACCGATGCCATTGAGAACGAAAAACTGATGATAACACCATTGGCGTATATCAGGGGACGGAGTATTTCAAATGTGATCTTTATCGTTGATGAAGCTCAAAACCTGACACCACACGAGGTGAAAACCATTATTACCAGGGCAGGGGAGAATACCAAGATCATTTTTACGGGTGATATTTACCAGATTGACACACCTTATCTCGATTCACAATCGAACGGTTTATCAGTGCTGATAGATAAAATAAAGCACCACGAGATTTATGCCCATGTAAGGCTTGAAAAAGGGGAGCGCTCTGAGTTGGCAAATCTGGCTAACGATCTTTTATAATTGACTTTATTTAAGTGAATTTCGTATATTTGATTCCTTAAATCAAATGAAGGTGAACCACAAGGATCAAAAGTTTATTCAGCTTACCCATACCATAGATGGTAAAGGCCTTTACGAGTGTCTGATGTTCTAATCAGAAAGCATCCTGATCAATTTTCCTTTTAACATTTAACTTTAAACTTGTCACATGCAAGGTGTTATTTTCGATATAAAACATTATGCCATCCATGATGGACCCGGAATCCGACAAACCATATTTTTTAAAGGTTGTGCGCTGGGTTGCTGGTGGTGTCATAATCCAGAGAGCCGTTCGCGCGAGCCATTTACTTATCAGAAAAAAGACAAGATCGATGGGCGGGAAGTAATTGTAAAGGAAACGGTTGGTAAAAAGTACTCAATAAATGAATTGATGGAGATTATTGGAAAGGACATGGTTTTCTTTGAAGAATCCGGTGGGGGCGTTACCTTTTCAGGTGGTGAACCCTTGCAACAGTATAATTTTCTCCTTGAAGTGCTGAAAGCATGCAAAAAAAAGGACATTCATACCTGTCTTGATACTACCGGTCTTT
>PKSW01000084.1 GCA_002869465.1 Marinilabiliales bacterium | reverse complement strand
GGTGGTGCAGGCAGAAGGGGATTGAAAGTGAAATTGGGAATCATGCCCGATTTTACAGCCACCGAAAATGACGGACTGGGCGTTGGTGGTGTAACGGCAGGTGGACCGGCCAGCAAGGCTGGCATGCTGAAAGGTGATAAAATTGTTGCCATCAATGGTATGGCCATCACCAATATTTATGATTATATGAACCGGCTGAAGAAATTAAAACCGGGAGAGACCATTTCGGTGGATATCATTCGCAATGGCAATAAAAAGGTGCTGGTAGTAGTTTTATAGTCAGCTACAAAATTCAAATGGCCGAATTCTTCACCAAATCATTCCTTTTAAAATTTCTGAAATTCGGGGTGGTAGGGTTTTCTGGCGTTTTTGTTGATTTTGGCATTACTTACCTGGCCAAAGAAAAACTGCATATTCAGAAATATGTAGCCAATGCCATCGGTTTTACGACCGCAGCGTCTACCAATTATTACCTGAATCGTATCTGGACCTTTGAAAGCACCAATCCCCGCATTGGACTTGAATACACGGAATTCTTAATCATTTCTTTGATTGGCCTGGCGATCAATACACTTATTCTGTGGCTGCTGGTAAGCAAGTTTAAAATGAATTTTTATGTGGCTAAGATATTTGCTATCATCGTGGTAACTGTCTGGAATTTCTTTGCGAACGTTTTGATCACCTTTAATACAGAAAATCCGATATTTTATTAAACCGTTTTATTTGAAGATCGTTTCAGTCCTGTCAGGACCCACTGAAACTATAGTTATCGGCACACCCACACTTTCTTCAATAAAGGTGACGTAATCTTTTAATTCAACAGGAAGTTCATCGTATCCCTTCGAAACTTTCACTTTCTGGTTCCAGCCTTTCAATGTTTCAAGCACCGGCTCCATATCCAATGTGACTGATTCAAAGGGAATTTCTTCTGTAAGCTTTCCATTGTAACGATAATTAATGGCTACTTTTAATTCGTTGAAATCGTTCAATACATCGGCTTTCATCATCATCAATTCGGTAACTCCATTCAGCATGATGGCGTATTTAAGTGCAGGCAGGTCAAGCCAACCGCATCTTCTCGGCCTTCCAGTGGTGGAGCCGTATTCGTTACCCAGATCCCGGAGTAAATTACCGTCCTCATCCTGCAACTCGGTGGGGAATGGGCCACTGCCCACACGGGTGCAGTAGGCTTTAAAAATGCCAAACACCCTGCCCACTTTAGACGGCGCAATTCCCAATCCGCTGCAAACACCAGCGGTAATTGTATTGGAAGAGGTGACGAAAGGGTAAGAGCCAAAATCAATATCCAACAGTGTTCCCTGTGCGCCTTCGGCTAATATGGATTTGCCTGCATTGAGGGCATTATTTAAATAGTATTCGCTATTTACTTTTTTCAATTTCCGCAATACATCCAATGCTTCCAGCCATGCTGTTTCATATTCGGGAAAGCGTAAGCCGTCGAATTCCATTTCAAGGTAATCTATTTCGTATTGGCGAATGGTGTTCAGATGTCTTTCTCTGGCCTGTAAGTATCTTTTTTCAAACTCATCACTTTCTAAATCGCCTATCCGCATCCCGTTGCGGCTGACCTTATCAGTATATGCAGGACTGATACCCTTTAATGTCGATCCAATTTTATCTTTCCATTTAGAATACTCTGAAACCGCATCGAGCAGCCTGTGGGTAGGCAGTATAAGGTGGGCTTTCCGGGAAACCAGTAAATTTTCCCTCACTTCAATGCCTCCTTCGTGAAGTTTGGCTAATTCCTTTTTTAGCACAAAAGGATCGATGATTACGCCATTACCAATCACATTGATAGTTTCCTTATTGAATATACCCGATGGAATGGTATGAAGCACAAATTTTTTACCGTCGAATTCAATGGTATGGCCAGCATTGGGCCCTCCCTGGAACCTGGCAATGATATCATATTTGGGTGTGAGCACGTCAACTATTTTACCCTTACCTTCATCACCCCACTGAAGACCTAAAAGAACATCAACTTTCATACTTTCAAAATTTATTTTTCACCGGTTTGTTCAATCTAACCACCTGGCTCTGCTTAATTTAATTGCTTGAAAAATCCAGTTAACAGATATTTCATAATTAAAATAAGTCAATAAAAAACCCTGCATAATCAGGGTGTGTTTGCAAACAAATGTAATAAAATAGTGTTGCAACTAAATCGAAATGTTATGAATATTTACTAACTACTTTTCGGCTTCTGTTTTTTTATGATCGTTACACTTTCCATAAAATGTTAACGAATGATAAGCCACATCAACCCCAAGCAATTCCTCAACTGATTTTTGAATTTCCTGGATACGGGGATCGCAAAATTCAAGCACTTTGCCATCTTCCAGACACACAAAATGGTCGTGCTGTTTAAACTTGAATGAGCGCTCAAACTGTGCACAATTATTTCCAAACTGGTGTTTGGTTACCAGGTTGCAATCCAACAATAACTCAATGGTATTGTACAGTGTAGCACGGCTAACCCTGTATTTATTATTTTTCATCCTGATATAGAGGGTTTCTATATCGAAATGGCCATCAGTGGCATAGATTTCTTTGAGTATGGTATAGCGTTCCGGTGTTTTACGATGTCCCCTGCCTTCAAGGTATTCAGTAAATATCTTTTTTACAGATTCGAATGTATCTTTTTTATTGTTTGACTTCATGTATGACGTCTTTTAGTCAGGCAAAAGTACTATTTTTTTAATTTTTATATGGTTTAAATATAAATTAATTAGATATGATCAGGTGATTTTTTCGAGACGGGTTACTTTGATCACTTCTTTGATCTTTTTTAAACGCTGAATAAGGTTCTTCAGTTTCTCAGTACTATTGATATAAATGGTCAGGTCGATGTCAACCAAACCCTTACTGTTAAGAAGGTTAAGGGAGCGGATATTGGTCTCGAATTCTTTGGCAATGATGGTAGATATTTTCTGTACAAGCCCGATATTATCGACGGCTTTAATATTTAATCCAGCTAAGAAGATAATACCTTCTTTCTGTTTCCACTTAGCTTTTACAATATTCTTCCCGTATTGCGACATGAGTTTGATCGCCACATTACAGTCAGTTTTATGAATTCTGATGGGTTCATTCGGAAATATCAGCCCGATCACATCATCACCTGGAATCGGGTTACAGCATTTGGCCACGGCATATTCAAGTTCGGTGAATTCACCATTCTTTTTTACCTCTTTTTTCGCCTGCGAAATCAACATCGCATCGTCATCGCTGCTTAACAAACCTTCACCAGCAATCACCGGCATTTTTGGCTTAACAAAAGGCAACCTGATACTTCTGACCCAACTGGCCAGGCTTTCGCTGGGCACCAGAGTTTCCTTGACATTTTTCAGCCCTATCTTATCCTTTGCAATATAATAATAGAGGTCGACAAGCCCGTTCAGATGGTTGTCTTTGATTAGCTTATTCAGGTTTGGTTTGGTGCTTTCCAGCTTCAACTGCTCCAGGTACTGATCCAGTTTTTCTTTGCCTTCTTCCCGGTATTTCTTCCTTTCATTTTTTATGGCCGTTTTAATCCTTGTTTTGGCCCTTGCAGTTCTCACATAATCGAACCAGTCTTCATTGGGCATCTGAATTTTAGAATCAATGATCTGTACCTGGTCACCAGATTTTATCTGATAGTCGATGGGCACCAGCCGGTGGTTTACGTTGGCTCCAATGCAATGGTTTCCGAGTTCCGTATGGATGGCATATGCAACATCAAGAACCGTTGCGCCCGCAGGCATATTGATCATATCCCCTTTGGGTGTGAATATCACAATCTCGTCTTCAAACAGGTTCTTTTTAAAGTCGTTGATGAAATCAATGGTGTCTTCTTCGCTTTCCTTTAATAATTCCCTGGTTCTTTTCAGCCATTTATCAAGTCCGGCATCCAGTTTTTCCTGGTCTTTATATTTCCAATGCGCTGCATAGCCTTTCATGGCTATTTCGTTCATCCTTTTACTACGTATCTGCACATCTACCCAGTGCCCATCGTGCCCCATTACCGTAGCATGGATAGCTTCGTAACCATTGGCTTTGGGGGTACTGATCCAATCCCTCAGCTTTTTATTATTGGGTGTATAAATACCTGTAACAACAGAATATGCTGCCCAGCAATCCAGTTTTTCCCTTTTCATTTTACTGTCCAATATGATCTCAACAGAAAATGTATTATAAATTTCTTCAAAGGGTACCTGGTCGATCTGCATTTTTTGCCAGATGGAATAGGCTGTTTTCATCCGGCACCTGATTTCAAAATTGAGTTTTATTTTTTCCAATTCCTTCTCAATCGGTGGTTTGAAATTGGAAAATATTTGCTGCCTGGCCGCTGCTGAAGAGGCCATCTTTTCCGAGATGTCCTTGTAAATATGTGGTTGCGAATATTTAAATGACAATTCCTCCAATTCCGTTTTGATAGCATATAAACCAAGACGATTTGCCAATGGCGAATACAGGAAAAGGGTTTCCGAAGCTACTTTGAGTTGCTTTTCCCTAGCCATTACTCCCATGGTCCGAAGGTTATGCAGCCGATCTGCGAGTTTGATCAATATAACCCTGACATCATCCGTGAGTGTGAATAGTATTTTCTTCAGCGTTTCAGCCTGGGCCGTGGAAGTGGTATCGGATATCTCATCAATTTTTGTTAAACCGTCAATGATCCTGGCTACATCATCGCCAAACATGTCACTGATGTCTTCAAGCCGCAGGCTTGTATCCTCAATAGTATCGTGCAGCAAAGCAGAAATAATGGAAGTGCGCCCCAGCCCTATTTCACCTGCAGCAATGGTGGCCACTTCTATCGGGTGAAAAATAAAGGCTTCACCTGATTTTCTGCGCATGCTTTTGTGCGCATCGGCTGCCAACCGGAATGCTTTGCGAACCATCCACCGATCTTCCACTGTTTTGCGGGTATGCCACACCTCAATCAGCCGCCTGTAACGCCTTAGTATTTCTAGTCTTTCCTGTTCCGGTGTCATTTGATCCATTTACTTATATGAGCAACTTACAAAATTAGCAAAAGCTACCCATCCATTATACTGCAATTATAAATTTTCGTTCCAAATTGATGTAAATATCCCTCTATTTATATTGAAATGAATCTGCTATCGAATTTATTATAAGATGGCATTCGTTTTGTGGAATATTCGTAGTTTTGAAACTCATTGATGATCCTGATGAGAAAATTTATTTTTTGCTTTTTACTTTTGATATACATATCTGGTCAAAGCTATGCTACCCATCAGCGTGCTGCCGAAATTACTTATAAACATATTTCAGGACTCACCTTTGAATTTACTATTACCATGTACACACGCACCTCAAGTCCGGCTGACGACACAAGGACATTTATGCCAATTTACTGGGGTGATGGAACAGGTGATGAAATTGAAAGAATTGTTTTTGAACCCATTCCGAATGTTTCAGATATTACTTATAACTTATATAAGGGAACACATACATTTCCTGCTCCGGGGACTTATGTAGTTTCGGTTGAAGACCCCAATCGCAATAATGGAGTTAATAATATTCCAAATTCAGTTAATGTACCCATGTTTACTGAAACAGAAATCGTTATAAATCCTTTTTTAGGTTATAATAATTCCGTTTTGCTTTTAAATCCACCCATTGACCAGGGTTGCGCAGGCAAACCATTTATTCATAATGCGGGTGCTTATGATGTTGATGGGGATAGTCTTTCATATAAACTGGTTATTTGTAAGGGCGCGGGGGGGTATGATATACCGGGTTATACTTTTCCATTGGCCTCTGATACTTTTACTATAAACCGTATTACAGGTGATGTTTTATGGCTAAATCCCATTCTGCAGGGAGAATATAATGTGGCTTTTGTTATTGAAGAATGGCGATATGGTTACAGAGTTGGTTCCGTAAGGCGTGATATGCAGATAAATATAGTGGCCTGTGATCATGACCCTCCTGAGATCTATACCATTGAGGACACCTGCGTTGTAGCCGGAGATTTTCTGCAATTTGATGCCACTGCTATCGATCCTGATGGTACAATCGTAACTTTAACAGCCTTTGGGGGTCCTTTTGAACAAGCAGAAAATCCAGCCTATATTGATCCAGACCCTGCAACGGGTAATGACACGGTTACCACAACCTTCAACTGGCCTACAACCTGTAAGCATGTTCGACTTGAATCGTATGCTGCTGTTTTTAAAGCACGTGATAAAGGACTTCCGGTGAACCTTGTAAATTTTAAAACCGTATTAATTAAAGTGATAGCACCAGCACCTGAAAACCTGCAAGCCAGTGCTTTGGGCATCGGTATCAATATCGAATGGGAAAAGAGTATCTGTGAAAATGCCATCGGATATAAAATATACAGGCGTAGTGGTGAATCTGGCTGGGATCCGGATTATTGTGAAACAGGTGTTCCTGCATATACCGGTTTCAGATTGATACAACAAATTGATAATATCAATACGACGACGTTCCGTGATGATAACAACGGAGCCGGATTGGTGCACGGTATTAATTATTGCTACCGGGTAACGGCCATTTTTTATGATGAAGCTGAAAGTTATGCCTCGAATGAAGCATGTGCTTACCTGAAAAGGGATGTCCCGATCATCACCCATGTAAGCAACGACAGCCTGGATCTGCAAACCGGGCATGGCATAATTGCTTGGTCAAAACCCACGGAACTGGACACAATGCAATTTCCCGGCCCTTACAATTATCATCTGTATAGAAATAATGGACTTGTTTGGAACACACCGGAACTTATTGAGTCTTTTAACAGCCTTAATGATACCTTGTATTATGATGATGGCATTGATCTGAACACCAATGACGGCCCCTTCAGCTATCGTGTTGACCTTGAAAGTGTACCCGTTGGATATGTTGGCGGATCACAGAAAGCATCCTCTATTTTCATTCAAACCAATCCTACAGATCAGGAAGTAAAGCTGTTCTGGCTTCCGGAAGTTCCCTGGGTAAATGAAGAATTTATTATTTATAGAAAAGATCCGGATGAAACAACTTATGATTCAGTAGGCTACGCAACGGTTCCTTTTTATAATGATACCGGACTGATAAATAATGAATCATACTGCTATTATATCAAAGCCATAGGCCATTATTCATTACCTGGATTGGTTGATCCATTGATCAACTTTTCGCAATTAACATGTGCTACACCTGTTGACAACGTGCCTCCTTGTGCCCCGGTAATTGATACCATACTTGATTGTGATAATGTTACAGTTGAATTAGAAATTATTTTTCCGACGGATTCTTGCAATTTTTATGACACTTGCGATTGCAGTGCCAGTAAATTCTACCTCTATTATTCACCACCTGAGCAAGTTCTTCAACTGGTTGATTCTATACCATACTATCCGGGTGACACAGTAACCTATTACCTCTATGACGAGCTCGATTATGTGGTAGGTTGCTTTGCTGTAAAAGCAGCAGATACTTTGGGAAATATCAGTGAAATAAGCAACATTATTTGTTTAGACTATGATGCATGTCCACCTTACTGTTTGCCAAATGTATTTACTCCGAATAACGACGGATACAATGATTTATTTATACCTATGGATTGTAATAACGGTGGAGCAAGTAATCCATCTGCCAATATTGAAAGCATTGACTTAAAGATATTCAATCGTTGGGGCAAGATCATGTTCGAAACCCAGGACCCCGAAATAAACTGGGATGGGAAAAACCAGCAAAACGGTCAGGATTGCCCGGCAGAAGCTTACTTTTACG
>PKSW01000213.1 GCA_002869465.1 Marinilabiliales bacterium | reverse complement strand
TGGATTCAACAGGTTCAGGATTTCTTCTGGTTGAACGCCGAGCGTACTCTTGATAACGAGGATCAGGGAGAAGATCATGGTGGTAGCACCCACAACTGCAGTGCCAATCAATACAGGTTTAGCCGTTGCTTTAAAAGTATTTCCTGCACCGTCATTGGCTTCGAGGTAGTATTTCGACTTTTCAAAATCGGGTGTAAAACCGAAGTCTCTTTCAATTTCCGGTGTCACTTCTTTTTGATTTTCTTCTATAAGAGAAAGTTCGTAGATGGACTGTGCATTGTCAGTTACAGGGCCATAACTGTCAACTGCGATAGTAACTGGTCCCATACCCAGCATACCAAATGCCACCAGTCCAAAAGCAAAAATGGAAGGGTAGATCATAAAGTCACCCAATCCAAAGGTACTTGCAAAGTAAGCAATAAACATCAGGAGGAAAAAAACCATACCCATCCAGAAAGCACTGAAATTTCCCGCTACCAATCCGGATAAAATGTTTAATGATGCACCTCCTTTTTTAGAAGCTTCCACTACTTCATTTACATGGGTTGATTTGGGGCTGGTAAATATCTTGGTGAATTCAGGGATAAGGGCCGCACCCAAAGTTCCGGCACTGATTATAACCGATAATACAATCCACATGTTATTTGGTAAGTCGCGGATAACCAGGTAGCTGATTAGGAAAGTTACAATTATTGACAATATGGAAGTGATCCAAACCAGTGAGGTTAATGGTTTTTCAAAATCGAGTTCATCCACATGATTGTATCTCATTTTTGAGATGGCACCGTTGATCCAGAAGGAGACGATAGATGTGACGATCATCAGGATACGCATGAGGAAAATCCATGAAAGTAACTGAACCTGGTAATGAACCTCGGTCACTGCCAGAAGAATAAAAGTGATCAAAGCAACACCGGTTACGCCATAGGTTTCAAATCCGTCGGCTGTTGGACCAACGCTATCACCTGCGTTATCACCCACACAGTCAGCTATGGTGCCCGGATTCCTTGGGTCGTCTTCTCCAATTTTAAATATTACCTTCATCAGGTCTGATCCAATGTCAGCTATTTTGGTAAAAATTCCACCTGCAATTCTGAGCACAGAAGCTCCCAAAGATTCACCAATGGCAAAGCCGATAAAACTAGCTCCGGCATATTCGCCCGGAACAAAAAGCAGGATGATGAGCATCATGATCAATTCGAGGGAAATAAGTACCACTCCAATACTCATACCTGCATTCAGTGGAATATTAAGTAACTTAATCGGTTTTCTTTCCAAAGATGCAAATGCCATTCTTGAGTTGGCCAGCGTATTCATCCTGATACCAAACCAGGCCACGCTGTAGGATCCAAGTATTCCGATAACCGTCCAGCCGAGGATCATCAGTACACCGCCAATACCAAAATGTGCATCGGATAGCCATCCAAAATAAAAGGCTACGGCTGAACCAATAAAAATAAAAAGAATGGCCAGAAACTTGCCCTGCTTAATGAGGTAGGTTTTACCTGTTTCGTAAATTACCTGGGCAACATCCAGCATGGATTGGTGTGCCTTAATCTTTTTAACTTTCATAAATTGGTACAAACCAAATAAGAAACCGGCAAAAGTGATCAGGAAACCCCAATACAGGATGCTTTCTGCTTTAACACCATCGGGAATTACAAGATCAGCTTCGCTTGCAGAAGCAATAAATGGTGCTGCAAACAATGCCAACATGGATAGAATTTTTTTCATTGTGACATGTAATTTGTTAATATTAATTTCAATCGTTTTTGAAGCAAGTTGCTAAAATAAAAAATGTAGCAGAATAGCGGCTAATTTTCTTTCTTTTGTTATTAAAACAAGCGATTTGTTAAAAAGTAAAAGAGAAATTTTTCTGAATTATTGTGCGTGATAGTTCAATATCATAACGTGTTAGTAAAAACAAAAAAACTAATGGGTTTTTAGGCCATGAAAGTGGAAAAGTTTTCTACTTTTATAAACTCATTTTTTGCATGAAAAAAATCAGACTCGAAATAATCGGAATGTCTTACAGCCAATCGCAAAGCGGTGCATATGCATTGATTTTGGGTGTGGTGGGTGAAAACAGAAGGTTGCCCATCATTATTGGAGGTTTTGAGGCTCAGGCTATTGCGATTGAACTTGAGAAAATGAAACCCACCCGGCCGCTAACACATGATCTCTTTAAAAGTTTTGCTACGCAATTCAATATCAATCTGAAAGAAGTAGTGATCAACAAGTTTGAAAATGGTATTTTTTATTCGAAACTTGTGTGTGAGGCAGATAAACATGTAATTGAAATTGACAGCAGGACATCCGACGCCGTAGCTCTGGCCATCAGGTTCAAATGCCCGATTTTCACTTATGAAAAAATCATTGGAGAAGCCGGTATTTCGATGGAAACAGAGAATGTAGAAACAACTGAGAAATTTGCATCAAAGGACCCGGAACTTAAGAGTGATTTTAGCGATTATCTGCAGGATGAACTAAAAGAAATGCTCGATAAGGCCGTGGCGGAAGAGAATTTTGAACTGGCATCCAGATTAAGGGATGAGATAAATAAAAGAAAAAAAAATAATGATTAATGGTTCCATATCATAATGAAAAGGAATAAAAAAAAGGGAATAGTAATCCTGCTGTTTATTGCAGGATTTTTTTCGTTAAGCCTGATTGGTCTGACACAGAGTGAAAATGACACGGTAAATGGTGTATCGGAAGATACAGCCATTGTTCAGGTTGATGAATTAGTGCAGCAGGCTGATGATCAAGCGGTTGATGATGTGCGAAAAATAAAAGCCGACAAATCCAATATCCTTGATATGGGTCAAAAATCGGGTTTCAGGCCGATGAACCTCTTTCGTGGCTTGCTGGGGATGCTGGTACTGGTATTGATTGCTTTTGTATTTAGCTCCAACCGACGGGCGATTAGCTGGGGTGTGGTAGGAAAAGGCTTGATTTTTCAGGTTTTACTGGCCGTTGGCGTTTTGTATGTGCCATTTATTGCTGCCATTTTCGATTTCGTTGGCAAACTATTTGTGTTAATTCTTGATTTCACAAATGCCGGTACACTTTTCCTTTTTAAATCATTTGCAACGGGTTCCATCGAACTGGCACTTCAGAATTTTGCAGTTCAGATCCTCCCTACAATTATTTTCTTTTCTGCACTTACAAGTTTGTTGTTTTACCTGAATATCATACAGTATATCGTATATGGGCTTGCCTGGGTGATGACCAAGTTTATGAAATTATCAGGTGCCGAGAGTTTATCTGTTGCCGGTAATATCTTTCTAGGTCAAACAGAATCCCCGCTTATGATCAAAGCTTATCTTTCAAAGATGAACAATTCAGAAATACTGCTGGTGATGCTTGGGGGGATGGCGACGCTGGCAGGAGGGGTATTGGCGGTGTACATTAGTTTCCTGGGTGGTAATGATCCGGTGCAGCGATTATTATTTGCAAAGCATTTGCTTACAGCTTCGGTGATGGCAGCGCCTGGTGCTGTGGTGGTTTCAAAAATATTGGTACCACAAACCGAAAAAATTGATTCCAATGTGATTATCCCGCGCGAGGAAGTAGGAAAAAATGTGTTGGATGCTATTTCAAATGGTACAACCCAGGGATTAAAACTGGCTGTAAACGTAGCGGCTATGTTGCTCGTATTTATTGCTTTTATTGCCATGTTTAATTATATCGCTTTAAAATTTGGTAACCTGATTCAAATCAATGATTGGATCGCGGATGTAACGGACGGCAGGTACAAGGAGTTATCGCTGCAATTCATCCTGGGATATATTTTTGCGCCGGTTATGTGGTTGATTGGCGTAAATGGGCAGGATATTACTTTGGTGGGCCGTTTGCTCGGCGAAAAAGTGATCATGACTGAGTTTATTGGTTATGTGAGCCTGGCTGAAATGAAGGAAGCTGGTGTTTTCACTGATCCTAAATCAATAATTATGGCTACTTATATGCTATGCGGATTCGCTAATTTTGCATCCATTGGTATTCAGATTGGCGGTATCGGTTCATTGGTGCCAGAAAAGCGTGTTCTGCTATCGAGGTATGGAATGCGGGCATTGTTGGGCGGAACGATCGCCTCCCTGTTATCAGCAACTATTGTTGGCGCCCTGATTGGATAGCTAAAACTTTTATTTTAACATGAAGCAGTATCTTGATTTATTGCATAAAGTACTTGATGAAGGCGTAAAAAAAACCGACCGTACGGGTACTGGTACGATCAGTTATTTTGGACCCCAGTTGCGCTTTAATCTGAGTGAGGGTTTTCCATTGTTAACCACCAAGAAATTACACCTGAAATCCATCATCTACGAATTGTTGTGGTTTTTAAAAGGCGATACCAATATCAAATATTTGAATGATAACGGTGTTAAAATATGGAACGACTGGGCTGATGAAAAGGGTGATCTGGGTCCGGTTTATGGAGCACAGTGGCGCAACTGGAATAATGAAAATGTCGACCAGGTACAAATTGTTATCGACCAGATAAAAAATAACCCGGATAGCCGCCGGATGATCGTTGCAGCCTGGAATCCTTCCGTTTTACCGGTTTCGGGTAAAAGTTTTTCTGAAAATGTGGCGATGGGGAATGCCGCCCTGCCACCCTGCCATGCCTGGTTCCAGTTTTACGTTGCTGATGGAAAATTATCACTTCAAATGTACCAACGCAGCGCCGATATCTTTCTCGGGGTTCCTTTCAATATTGCTTCCTATGCCCTGCTAAATATGATGATCGCCCAGGTTACCGGACTCAAACCCGGGGAATTTGTGCATACTTTTGGCGATGCACATATTTATCTGAATCATTTGGAGCAGGTGGACTTGCAATTGACCAGGACACCAAGAAAATTACCTGTAATGACCATCAATCCGGAGGAAAAGGATATTTTTAGTTTCAGCTTTGATGATTTTAAACTGGAAGGTTACGACCCACATCCGCATATTAAGGGAGAAATTTCGGTGTAACTGATTCAACCAATCAACAAATATGAAGATATCAATCATAGTAGCTATAGCGAGTAATAATGCCATCGGAAAGGACAATGACCTGCTTTGGCATATTTCAGCCGATCTGCAACGATTTAAGAAATTAACGGAAGGTCACTACATTATCATGGGAAAGAGAACCTATTTTTCTTTACCAAAAAGGCCCTTGCCCAATCGAACAAGTATGATTATTACGGATGTTGAAGGAGAGGAGATTGATGGCTGCCTCATGGCTTATTCCATCGACGATGCCATTGCAAAAATGGATCCTGACGGTGAGAATTTTATCATTGGTGGCGGATCAATTTACAAGCAATTTATGCCTTATGCCGATAAGTTATATATAACAAAAGTCCATCAGGAGTTTGAGGCAGACACTTTCTTTCCTGAAATCCAGGAAAATGAATGGCAAATTGTTAGTAAAGAAGATGTAAATGATGACCGGCAAAATAACTTTACCTATACTTTTGAAATCTATGAACGCAAAGAAGCATAAGGTTCTGTTTTATTTAATTGGCATTACCATCATTTTTTCATCCTGTGGTAAAGAAAATGAACAGATTGATTATAATGTCGGGGTGCTTGCCTCACAGGAATATGTACAATCACAGCAAATGATGAATTTATTATTGAATACATATTTCAAAAGTATCACTGATTCATTGCTTATTGTTAACTATCATAGTGAAATTGATGGCGCTGTTGTAGTTTATTCTGATACACCCGAAGAAAAGATTGTGATGGATTATCCCGATTGGGGTTGTAGTGACGATTGTGGGCATTATAGGGCTGGAACGATCACGGCAAAACCAAATACCGGTTTTTATGATTCACTGGCTGTTATCAATTTCACATTTGAAAATTTTCAATATGACAATAATGATGTATATGTGAATGGAATGACAATCACTAATCTGGGCAGGCTCAATGGCATACATTATACATTTAAAATCCAAACTGGGTCAGTACAGGTAATATACGCGGATACAAGTGGAGCAACTGAATTTAATATGGGTCAGAATTTTGTATTTTATAAGGATCCGACTACCATCTTTCATAGCCCTGAAGATTATTTTGAGATCACAGGAACTATGAATGGTACGACAAGTACCGGTGAAAGTTTTACAGCCAACTTAAGCGAACAGGAGTATATTCTGAATGCGTTTTCTTGTATTTGGGCAAAGTTGGGGCCGGCCATATTGAGTTTTGAATCAGTAACTTATGAAGCTTTTATACTATTTCCGGGTGCTGATACCTGTTTGAACAAGTATGCGGTGGGTATTGATGGGAATCCTTTTTTCTACCCTTTTGATTAAATCATTGTGTGAGCAATTCATTAATTTTTTCTTTCATCCCGTTAAATTCATCCATGTCGAAAAGTCGAGTCAGGTAAACAATCTTTCCTTCTTTGTCAATAACTACATTCCGGGTAACCCCGCTTTTTTTATGGGCAAATCGCGCAAATATTTCAGCGCCGGGATCCAATGCCATTGGGTAAGTGGTTTTCATTTGCTCTTTAAAAGCTGCAACTTTCTCCAGCGGTTCGTCATAGTCCACACCAATCAATATAAAATCTTTGTCTTTGTTGGGCAGCCATATTTCTTTTTCAAGATGGGGCATTTCTTTACGGCAAACCGAACACCAACTGGCGGTAAATTGTAAAACAACCACTTTCCCTTTCAGTTCATCCAATGAAATTGTTTCTCCTGATATCAATTGCATGGAAATATCAGGTACCTGATCCCCGATTTTTACAATATAACCGGAATCGCTAGCTAATTGGGCAAAATTTACTTGAGCTATGAATATAAAAAGAAGTCCCAAGGCAAATCTGGTCATGGTTGAAGAATAAAGTTTAAAAGACAATTGTGGGTTAAAAATACAATCATTTTTCAACTTTTATATTTCCTTCAACGATTAACCTTTTTCTACTTCAATAGGAATTAAAGAATGTGGTGCTTCTATTACGCCTGCTGATTTCATTCCAACTGCTAATTCCTTTTAGTCAATAAAAAGCTTAAATACTACTAATGATTCCCATTCATGAATTATAATCTTACTATCTGTTCCTTTAAAGAATATGCAATGGCCAGCACCTCATTTTTAGATTGCTGATCAATATTGTTTTTATCAAGACTGGTCATTATATCGTCAATTGTGTGCATATATTCTGCTTCACTCACGTTCATTCCTCGATGCGCAGCGGGCATATCTTGTCCTTCATAGGCTTCTGGACCACCTGAGCCTGCACCCAAAAACTGACGGGTATGTTTTTTGATTCTTTCAAGTTTCTCCGGATCATCCATAAGCGGTAAGAATCGTGCTTGGATTGATGGATTCTTCATATGTGCATCAACTATGTCATCTACCAGTTTCGAGATTCCATCAGCACTTCCTAGTCTTTCATATAGACTTTTACCATTAGTATTGTTCATAATTTTAGTTGTATTTATTAGAAATTGATTTAATTAGGCTTAATATCCGGATTGTTTGCTTCTTTACATCCACAAGTGTGTATTTTATATTTGAAAGATCGATAACCAGGCCATCGTTACATATGCCCAATCCGCCGGCATTATGTCCACCACCTCTTATGGATACAAGGATATTGTTTTCACGACCGAAATTAACTGCAGCTATTACATCAGTAACATCAGTGCATGTTGCGATCATAGCGGGTTTTTTATCAATCATGCCATTGTAAACCTTGCGTTCTTCATCGTAATTGTAGTCATGAGGCAGTATCAATTCGCCTCTGAGTGCCATCCTGAAATCCTCA
>PKSW01000212.1 GCA_002869465.1 Marinilabiliales bacterium | reverse complement strand
TTACGATGCGCTTATAAACGCGTTAAATTCACTGATTTTGGTAGAAGAAGCATTATCCGACAACATCCCTACCGACCTTGTTGCGATTGATATCCGGCAAGCATTACACCATCTGGGTACCATCACCGGCGAGATTACCACTGATGAAGTATTGGGTTCAATTTTTTCCAAGTTCTGTATCGGAAAGTAAACTTTAGCGAAAGAAATATATATAGAAAAAAAGATTATTATACAAAAATATACCTTTCTGAATCGGTCAACTTAATTCTACTACTATGGTTATTTATGGCTTTTCTGCATTTTTGGGAATATTAGGCAACAAAGATTCTACAACTAACTGTATATAGATATCTGGTTTCTCATTCAGAACGATTTCTTCATTAAAAGCATGCTGCCATCCGTCAAAAATAAAAACACTTTTGCTGAAATGTTCACTTAAAAAAGGAATCAAAGTGCTTCCAAATGAATCGTGGATCATAAGAAGTTTTGGTTGCTCGCTATTATTTGTAAGATAGACGCGTTCATATGAATCTTTATAAGGAAAATAGCCGGGTACAGGATAATTACTTTCTTCACCTTCTGACGCCTCCTTTTCGAACTTAGGTACTAAGCTTATATCAATTTCAGAAACTTCACCTATGATGCCCATTAAATTAGTTAACATCTTTCCTTCAACTTCCGAAGTTACAATATCAAACTCTGAAATGTCAATAGGATTCAAATCAGGAAAATCTCGGTTAAGGTATTCCATAATTATCCTGTAAGCTACATATCCTCCAAATTCATTCCAGTGGTTGTCCGTTTTATAATATAACCTATTTGCTCCCTTTTGATCTATCATTTCACCCCTGAGATCAATTAAATTTATATTGGAATATTTGCCAAGTTCCGTCACAATCTGATCTGTTAATGTTCTTTGATTAGACTTTATTTTTGATAGGGGCAGATATTCAGGATAAATTGTTGTTTTTATGGGCACGATAACAAAATAATATTTACAATGGAGGCTATCCAGTATATGGTTGCGATATTTTAATATATCGACAAATCGCTGTAATGTATCTTCTGTAAAAATATTGTTGCCTAAATAAATATCCATCTCGTCTTTTACAGCATACATCCAGCCCTGTCGGCCCATGAATGCCTTCCCTTGATGCGGTGGTATATAAAACCATTGAAATTTAATTTTTCCATTCAGTCTTAATAAATGGTCTCTTACAATGAAATTATCAGAATAATAATCATCGAATCCTTGAGGGAAGCTATCCAATTTAGCATAGGATATCTCTGGAAAACTTTTCATTTCCCTGTTTTCAGCACTTTCAATTACAGGAAAAACAGGAATTATTTCTGACAAAGTCGGCAGTAACAAAATCACCATGAAAAAGAGCATAATTATTATATTTAAAGTCCTCTTCATCGTATCCTAAAACCTAAAATAAATAAATGGATTGTATGTATTTGAAATCAAACTTGTGCTCGACAAGAGCATTATGCTGAAAATAAAAAAGAGCAAGGCAAGTGTTACAATGACCCGCAATATTTTAATCTGAATAGCATTAAATGATCGGGTTAATTTCTTTAACCAATCGTAAATAACTACCCAAATATTTGTAGAACTAATAACAGCTATTATCAATAATAAGTAAACCTGATCATTAAGAAATATATCCAGCACATCGTAGTTAAGTTGAATACTCCTCAATGAAAACATGGCCTTATAATAGCCCCAGGCATATGAAAAGTCATCAGCGCGAAATAGCACCCAAGCCATTATTACAATGAAGAGAGCATACGCATGTTGCAAAGGTTTCCAAAATCGAATCAGTAACTTATCAAATCCAATTTTTTCAATAATCATAAATGCGCCATGCAGAAGTCCCCAGGCAACAAAACTCCAACTGGCTCCATGCCATAATCCTGTTAATAGAAATACTATAAATAGATTCAAGTATGTTCTTTCATTCCCTTTCCTGTTGCCACCTAACGGGATATATAGATAATCACGAAACCAATTTGTTAATGATATATGCCAACGTTTCCAGAATTCGCGGATTGACCTTGATATGTAAGGGAAATTAAAATTCTCCAAAAACTCAAAGCCAAACATACGGCCCAAACCAATAGCCATATCTGAGTAACCTGAGAAATCATAATAAATCTGGATGGAATAAGCGATGATCCCAGCCCATGCAACAAAAGTAGACAAGTTTTCTGGCTGTATTTGAAATGCAGTATCAGCTAATAATGCAAATTGATTAGCGATTAGCACCTTTTTTGCCAATCCCAATATAAAGCGTTTAATTCCCGAGACAAATTTATCAGTCGTACTTTTTCTTGAAGTTAGTTGGGTATCAATATCATTATACCTGACAATTGGCCCTGCGATCAATTGTGGAAACAAGGAAATATAAAGGGCCAGGTTGACTAAATTCTTTTGAACAGGCACTTTTTGCTTATATAGATCAATCAAGTATGAAAGTGCCTGAAATGTATAAAAAGAGATGCCAATAGGCAAAATAATACCCGGATCAGTTACTGAAAAAGTGATATGAACTGACTCAAGTAAAGTATTAATGTTCTCGACAATAAAATTGGCATATTTATAGAAAGCTAAAAGGGAGAGGTTGCCAATGATGCCTAAAGAGAGCATCAATTTTGCACCTTTTGAATGCAATTGCTTTGAAATTAATCGCCCAAAGACATAATTGAATATTACAGAAGTAAGCAATAATAATGTTAAACTAACCCCTCCCCAAGAGTAAAAAACGAAACTCGCTAAAAGGAGCGGATAATTTCTATACTTAACTGGAGTTAGGTAATAGCTGATCAATACTGCTGGAAGGAATAAGTAAAGAAATGTTAAAGAGCTAAAGACCATTTATCAGCTTTAAAATTTTGGAGTCGCAAAGATATAAAGCTTTTCAGAAGGCCATTACCTTTGGAGTACTTTTTTACTTACCGATGAAGACTCAGTTACCAATTTTACAATATAAAAACCTTTAGGTAATTTCTTACCCTTATTATCCGTTCCGTCCCAACATACGGTTATGTTCGTGTTTCCATTATCTTCAGGTAGTTTCAATTGATTGACTAAATTACCATAGAGATTGTATATAAGCAACCTCTTTTCCCGGTTTACATCTCCTTTAATTTGTAAAAACAAGTTGTTGTCGAAAGGATTTGGGTAGGCAATCAAATCCAGATGCGTATGGCTTTTTTGAGTTTCCGAAATATCAGCGTATAAATATGAAGACAAATCGAAAAATTCAATAATTCCTAAAAAGTAATTTCTGACAGTTGATATGCTGTCTATATCCACCAGGTTGTTTATTTCAATAGACGAACCAATGGTTTTATAATCACCATGATTATATGCTATTGCGCATGCTGAATCGGTTTGCCCTGAATTTAAAATTGGGAAAGCAGTTCCAATAGGCTGAAGATAATAATTATTGTAGGGTTTATCATTGTAATATCCAAATTTCATTTGATGTGTAAATTGATTATCAACCCCATAAATGGAGTCATATTCGAAATAATATGGTGCATTTTCTGCTTCAATATTAAACAATACTTGTAAACTGCTCATTTCTTCTTGACTCCAGGCGACTCTTCCTTCCATATATATCTTTCCCCCATTTTGAAGATACGCCGCAAGTCGATTTTCTTCAATTACTGACAGATCAGCATTACTAAACAGACCTCCCAGGCAAATAAAAACAGACATGAATCCATCGTATTCTGAAGGATATTGGTTTCTGGTTGTATATTTCAACTGCAAACTGTCAAGTAAATTCTCTATCACCGGACTAGACAAGTGTTTTGGATCAAGATCTAGTATCAAAATGGGTATTTTACCTATTAATAATTTTCTATGATTAGTAGACAAAACGTAATCATCCAATAAAACTTCTATAAACACGTCAATTTCAGTACCAGTAGGTATATGCTTATTTGCTTTAATCTGATAAAAAGCCTGAATAGTGTCGCCAACTCCTAGATGATCAATTATTAGAGTTTCATTTTCAATTTCAAGAGCGTTGATGTTATCATAAAGAACAATTTGAATATCATTTATTTCAGCATGACCATAATTAGAAATTAAAAATTTAAGATCAGCTTCTTCTCCTGGATCTAATACACCATTTTGATCATCTTGAATTACTATTTCTGAGATCCTGAATTTAGGGGCATCGACGTTCATTACAATATCACTAATCCAATCCTTTTCATCTGAAGATAAGATATTTGATACTTTGATCGAGTATTGATCAGGTATGCCTGGCCAGACAGTTAAAATAAGAGCACTATCTATATACGCTGATTGCTGTGGATCAAGTGTGCCAACAGACGAATGATCTTTTAAAATTGAAAAATTATGATCATCAGATGAGAAATCCATTTCAATATTGTGGTATGTTTCTGCAGAGATATTCTTAACGTAAAATCCAACACTTACTGTATCATAATAGTTAATACTATTATCTGATCCGGCATATATGTCATAATCAAAAATAAGTTCTGAAGGAATTTGATATCTTTTCCTGTCGGTTATTGAATTATCATCCTTGACTTGAACTTCAATTTCATAAATCTTTGAGTCATCAGGTAAATACATGGATAATAATCCGCTATTATCAATTTCAATGGATGTTGGCAATACTTGTGGAGGCCTATATTCAAATGCAATATTGGAAACATTACCTATTTGGTGAAAAAATGAATTTCTAGTATAATTTATCTGATCGCCATTAGAAATTCCGGAACTCCACATGATTCTTTCAGGGTAAGTCATTTCACCATAATGTGTTTCAATTCGACCGTCAGAATATAATTTAACAGCAAAATTTAACTCAGTTTCATTCTCATATGATTCAACTGAAGCTTTCCATATAATTTCTGCATGATCCTCATAGTTATTAAACCAAACGCCATCATTATTTTCTTCTTTTAATACCAACTTTGATGTATAAGGTGCAATTATTTTATTGTTTTTCAGCATACTTTCTTCTCCAATAAAATAAGGATAGGGAAAGGGATTATCATTAAACATAATAAATCCGTCGACATATACAATTATCGAGTTTATGGTATCATTGTAAAAGGGAAAAGGAAATGACAATTCAACAGGAACACCAAATAATGGTTCCTCTTCAAATGTTAGTTGGTTTTGATGACTTTGCGGTAGATTTAACGATATCTGATTTAGATTATACGGTTGAATTACTTCCCAGGAATAGGGAGGATTACCACCTTGTGCTGTTATTTGACAGGATGAGTATTCTCCCGGAATGATAGCTGAAAGATCATTGGTTGCTATTTCAACTTTTTCAAAAGATATTCTTGAGACTAAAGAAAGGGTAGTAACTGAATTATTTTCAATAATTTTTGGAATTTCATCAGAGATCGACTCGCTCTGATTATCAAAGTTGACAATACTGAAATACATGATCTCACCATTCCCGGTATTTAAATTATCTTTCTCAACCACCTGGATAAAATATTTAGCATCTGTTCCTGATTCAATATAACTTAACAAGGGGGTTACATCGAGAGATATTTCAATGGTTTTACTTGATTCATCATTATTAAATCCCTGCATGTAATTGTCGCCACCCTGATAGTTAAATATTGGGAAATCAATAGTATGTTGAGGTAAGTTGAGTGAAGTATCTTGAGATATACCTGCAATTATCTTTATTTTGTTTCTGGAATTATGCTTAATTTTCAGTCGCATAGTCAAGACAGGGTCATATTCCTCCTTAACTTCTATGACATGTACCTGGTTGTTCCAAATACCGCCTTTACCATACTCTAATGCCATTGTCCTATACATGATAAGCCCATAGCCATCATTGTTCAATGAACTATTTTTATATCTGAATCCACCAATTTCCCAGTCTTTCATATCAATGATTCCATCATCATTGATGTCTTCATTATTCGTATACCTACCATCGTTATTCACATCATACCTAACAGAATCATTGTACCCGGTAATTGTAAGCGCATGACCAGCGGGAGCAATGGCTTCAACAATAATAGGTTGACCAGATTCATCGCTGTCGTCGGGCAATACATCAGAATTGTAATATTGCAGGTAAAAATTGGCAACACCCCCATATTCTGAGCCATTTAAATGGTCGTATAACCAATTTTTAAGTACACTTAACCCTTCTTCAGAACTAAGATCTATATAATATACTTCTCTTATTCTGTTTCGCATTGCATTCTCATATAATTCATACCCCGTCATCCATCTTTTTTCACCTCCGTTAAATAACCCTCCATAGTCCTCAAGATTTGGATTACCGCAATCTTTAAGGATATCAAAACTTTGCAGGTAGCTTACTCCCCATCCATCACCCGTATTCATAAAATTCCATGTAAAATGCACAGATTGTTGGTTTTCCAAGATATTTCCAGGCAATTCCCTTGCATGGTTTAGTTCATAGCAAAAAGCATAACCAACTCCTGATGATTGTCCACAATTCCAATATGGGTTTTGAGAAAATGTGGGTCTGAAGAAAGGCAACTCGGCGTTGTTGAGTTTATCTGGCAAATCACGATCACCTCTCAAGATGTATTCTTTTGGTAGCTTTAACTCAGGAATTTTGGAAGCCAACAATGAATCAATAGATTTCAAGGATGGTTCGTTCCAATACAACTCTCTATTTTGGGCGAATGTAGTTGCACATATCAAAAATACTATTGACCATATAGATAGTCTTAGTACATAATATGAAAGATGTAATTTATTCATTGCGATTCTTAAGAAGATTGGATGCTAAAGTTAATAAAAAACAATTTAGAGCGAGGATATTTAAAAAAAGAAAGCGCAAATAAACTATCTGCGCTTGCTTTGTTTCACCTGTTAGGGTGATTCATAATTAGTGTACTTGCTTGTCTGTTTTTTTCTACCTGCTTACGGTATGTGTCATAATTGTAACATCTCTTACGGTTATACATTTATAATGTTACATATATTTAGAAATAAAAGTTAGGGTATCTCAAGTGATGCTCACCTATCCTCAGATACTCCTGACTTTTGTTCAAGATGACATGAAACTTAATCGCCCTGCGCCTGGATAGCTGTTATAACCACCGTATTTACTATATCTTTTACAAGGCATCCCCTGCTGAGGTCATTTACCGGTTTGTTCAAGCCTTGAAGTACAGGACCAATAGCCACCACGTTTGCAGCACGTTGCACTGCTTTATAGGTATTATTACCTGTGTTGAGGTCGGGGAAAATAAAAATCGTGGCTTTACCTGCAACATCGCTGCCGGGCATTTTCTGTTGAGCAACTGTAAGATCAATAGCGGCGTCATATTGGATAGGACCTGCGGTTTTCAGATCAGGCCTACGTTTTTTAACGATCTCAGTAGCTTCCCTAACTTTTACAACGTCGGTTCCTTTACCAGACTCGCCTGTAGAATATGAAAGCATTGCGATACGTGGTTCGATCCCAAACTTCACAGCTGTTTCTGCAGAACTGATCGCGATATCTGCAAGTTCTTCTGCATTTGGATTGGGATTCACCGCGCAATCTGCATATACCAATACCCTGTCTTTCATACACATGAGAAATGAGCTGGAAACAATTGAAACCCCTGGTTTTGTTTTTACAAATTCGAAAGCTGGCCTGATGGTGTGCTGCGTGGTATGCGCTGCACCAGAAACCATCCCGTCGGCATGGCCTTTATACACCATCATGGTGCCCAGGTAGCTCACATCATGCATCAAATCAAAAGCCGTTTGTTTGGTTATGCCTTTA
>PKSW01000208.1 GCA_002869465.1 Marinilabiliales bacterium | reverse complement strand
CCGGCGAACAGTGAATTTCGCGCATACTGCGTTGTAGTTGGTAAAATACTGTAGTAAATACTTTCATTTCTCACCCTGAAATATTGCTCAATTATGGGCTGGATAGCTTTCCACTGGTCGAATCGCAGGTTATCTATCAGTAGTAGAAACACTTTTTTCTTGGTGTCGAGGATAGGAATTACCTTTTCTTTGATGAGCGTGTGTGATAAAACAGGTTTTTCTTTGGCCTGACCTGTTAACCAGTCTTTATAATGCTTCTGGTAGAACTTCACAAAATTGCTGTTCGCCTCTTTCTTCTGCATATTCAGCACTTCAATAATACCTTCGTCATCCGACCTTTCAAGCTTGATTTCAAAAGCCACCAGTTCCTTATAAATCTCCACCCAATCGTTATAATCCATCCGATCCATCATGCGCATACTGATCTGACGGAACTGCTGCTGGTACGACATGGTGGCTTTTTCTTCAGACAATTTCCTGTTGTCCAGGTTCCTTTTCAGCGACAGCAAAATCTGGCTTGGTTTTACAGGTTTTATCAAATAATCAGCGATGTTAGAACCGATAGCATCTTCCATGATGGTTTCTTCTTCACTCTTTGTGATCATCACGATCGGAAGGTTGGGATTGGTGATTTTCATTTTCTCAAGTGTTTCAATGCCACTCAATCCCGGCATCTGTTCATCGAGGAAAACAATATCATAAGTATGTTCACTCAACAGGTCGATGGCTTCGTCACCACTGTTCACTGCATCCACATCATAGCCTTTTTCTTCGAGAAATATGATATGTGGTTTGAGTAGGTCGATTTCGTCATCAGCCCACAATATTCTAACTTTAGCCATTTCTTATTTACTTTTGTGTTTTGAATGAATGCAGGATATCAACTATTATTGCATCTGGCGATCATATATAAACAAAATTAACAATTTTTATGAGCTTTGGCAACACCAATAAGCGTAAAATCATCAACGATCCGGTTTATGGTTTTATCCCAATTACCAATGAAATCATTTTTGATATCATCGAACACCCTTACTTTCAGCGCCTGAGAAGAATCAAACAACTCGGGCTTACACATTTGGTATACCCGGGCGCATTGCATACCCGTTTTCATCATTCGTTAGGCGCTACTTTTTTAATGGGTAAAGCCATTGCAGAACTCCGGGCAAAAGGACATGATATTGATTCTGAAGAAGAACTGGGCGTGTTGGCCGCTATTCTTTTACATGATATTGGCCATGGACCATTCTCGCATGCCCTGGAATACTCCATCGGCGATGGCATCCACCATGAAGAAATATCCAAACTCTTCATTTCCTATTTCAACCAGCTTCACAATAATAAACTTTCCATGGCTGTTGACATTTTTAATGATCAATACAAGAAAAATTTTCTCCATAAACTGGTGTCTTCACAACTGGATATGGACCGGATCGACTATTTGAAGAGGGATAGTTTTTTTACAGGCGTATCAGAAGGCACGATCAATNAAAAATTCATCACGGCTCGCAGGCTTATGTACTGGCAAGTGTATTTGCATAAAACGGTACTTGCGGCAGAATATACGCTCATGCAGATTTTAAAAAGAGCCAAAGAGCTAACCAAGCAAGGTCGTAATTTATTCAGCACGCCTGCCCTCGCCTATTTTTTAAAAAATGACATTGATGCAAATATTTTTAAAACAGACGAAGAAGCACTGATCAATTTTGCCAAACTGGATGACTTCGATGTGCTGACTTCTTTAAAAGTTTGGGTAAACGATGATGACAAAGTGCTATCGATGCTGAGCAAAAGCATTATCAATCGCAGGCTTTTTAAAATTGAATTGCAAAAAGAAAACTTTTCTGACGATTATATCTGGGATATCAAAGAAAGAACAAGAAAGAAATTTGATCTGACGGAAGAGGAAGTCAATTATTTCGTGCTGCAGGATACCACATCAAATCACGCTTACAAACAGGGTGTTGATACGATAAATATTTTGTATAAGGACGGCACGGTACATGACATATCAGAAACATCTGACGACCTGAACATCTCCCTGTTATCTAACCCGGTTACAAAACATTTCGTATGCTATCCCAAAGAAATTATGATGGATCATTAAAAATTCACGTACTATTTTTTACCTCGTCATCTTTGTTCTTTTTAGTACCTTGCAAGCCAAAATTACGTACATGAAATTTACTGCCCGACAAATAGCCGAAGCATTGAGCGGCACTTTGGAAGGTAACCCTTCCGTTGAAGTTTCCAGCCTATCGAAAATTGAAGAAGGAAAGAAGGGCACGCTCACTTTCCTTGCCAATCCGAAATACACGCAATACATTTACCATACGGAGGCTTCCATAGTCATCATAAATGAGGATTTTATTCCCGAAAAAGAAATCACAGCCACTTTGATCAGGGTGAAAGATGCCTATTCGGCCTTTGCGCAATTGCTGGAATTGTATCAGCAATCTAAAGAAAAGAAAACCGGTATTTCAAAAAGTGCCTATATAGCAGAAAGCGCCACCATTGGAAAAGATGTGT
>PKSW01000251.1 GCA_002869465.1 Marinilabiliales bacterium | reverse complement strand
ATATTGTCTTCTTCAAACTTATAGTTCAGAATATATCCTTTTACTAAAATGGCAGCTATTAGCAGCCTGAAACGTGTGTCTTCACCAGGTCTTCGTAAATATGTGAGTGCAGATGAGTTGCCTCGCGTTATGAACGGACTCGGAATCGCCATACTTTCCACTTCGCAAGGTGTAATTACCGATAAAGAAGCCAGGAAGCTAAACATAGGTGGCGAAGTAATTTGTTATGTAAGTTAAACAGGAGATAAACAGATGTCACGAATAGGAAAATTACCCATAGCAATACCTGAAGGAGTCGATATCAGTGTTACTGATACGAATCGTGTGAAGGTAAAAGGAAAATTGGGCGAACTGGAGCAGTTGGTTGACCCGGCTATAAAATTAAATATTGAGGACGGCACCCTGTCGCTTGAAAGAGCTACCGAAAGCAAAGATCATAAGTCAAAACACGGTCTTTACAGAGCTTTGATCAATAATATGGTACAAGGTGTATCTGAAGGTTTCCAAATTGAATTGGAGATTGTTGGTGTAGGTTACAGAGCGGAAGTTAAAGGACAGGTCATCGACTTATCTTTAGGATATTCGCACCATATTTACATGGAATTACCAGAGGAAGTTTCAGTTGAAGCCATAACTGAAAGAGGTAAAAGCCCTTTACTGAAACTCAAATCTTACGATAAACAACTGATAGGACAAGTTGCTGCAAAAATCCGTTCACTTCGTCCACCTGAACCATATAAAGGTAAAGGTATCAAGTTTAAAGGTGAAGTGCTTAGAAAGAAAGCAGGTAAATCTGCAATTCAAAAATAATTAGGTAACAATTTATCTAAAAGATAAAAGTTAAAACCCGGAAAAATGGGAGTAAAAAATAAAAAAGTATATCGTCGAGTCAGGATCAAACAAAGGATCAGGAAAACAATATCCGGTACACCTGAAAGACCAAGAATGACTGTTTACAGAAGTAACAAACAGATTTATGTTCAGTTGGTTGACGACTTAAATGGTAAAACTATCGTTTCAGCTTCGTCAAAAGACAAAGCATTTGCTGATGATAAAGTGAAGAAAAATGAGCAAGCAAAAAAAGTAGGACTTTTAATTGCCGAAAAAGCAAAAGCTGCAGGAGTGGAACAAGTAGTTTTCGATAGAAATGGTTATTTATATCACGGCAGGGTAAAATCACTCGGTGATGCCGCCAGAGAAGGTGGACTAAAATTTTAATGAATATGTCAGACGCAAACGTAAAACGTGTAAAATCCAGTGAGATCGAGTTTAAAGACAGGCTGGTCAGTATACAGAGAGTAACGAAAGTTACAAAAGGGGGTCGTACATTCAGTTTTTCAGCTATTGTAGTAGTTGGTAATGAAAATGGTGTTGTAGGTTACGGTCTTGGTAAAGCAAAAGAGGTTACCTCTGCTATTGCTAAAGGAATTGATGATGCTAAAAAGCACCTGATCAAAGTTCCTGTGTTAAAAGGAACCTTGCCACACGAACAAACCGGAAAATACAGCGGAGCCAGGGTGTATATTCAACCAGCAGCGCCCGGTACGGGAGTTATTGCAGGTGGAGCTATGCGTGCCGTGCTTGAGAGCGTTGGTGTTAAAGACGTATTGGCAAAGTCAAAAGGATCATCAAACCCACACTCAGTTGTAAAGGCTACTATTAATGCGTTATCGCAAATGCGCGATCCTTTTACTGTAGCTCAGGTACGTGGAGTTGAGTTAGACACTGTTTTTAACGGATAATAGCTTAGAAAAATGAAGAAAGTTAGAATAACTCAGGTAAGAAGCGCAATTAACAGGCCAAAACGTCAAAAGCTAACGCTTGAAGCGCTTGGAATTAAGAAGCTGAATCGACCCAAAGATCATGAGGCAACACCTCAGGTATTGGGAATGATCGATAAAATTAAACATTTGTTGAAGATCGAAGAAATTAAATAATTGAAGAAATGGATTTAAGCAATTTAAAACCAGCTGATGGTTCGGTAAAGAACAAAAAAAGAATTGGGCGTGGAGAAGGTTCCGGACGTGGTGGCACTGCTACAAAAGGACACAAAGGTGCACAGTCCAGGTCTGGATATAAACGTAAAATTGGTTTCGAAGGCGGTCAGATGCCTTTGTACCGCCGTGTTCCTAAGTTTGGTTTCAAAAATATAAACCGGGTTGAATACAAAGGCATCAATATCGGTCTGATCCAGAAATTGGTCGACGATAAAAAAGTAAAAGCTATCAACCAGGAAATATTGATTGAAAACAATTTGGTTGGCAAAAATGACTTGGTTAAAATATTAGGTCATGGCGAGTTAAAAGCAAAACTGGAAGTTACAGCACATGCTTTTTCTAAATCAGCAAAGGAAGCAATTGAAGCACAAGGCGGTACCGCCATTAAAATATAGATTGAATGAAGAAGTTGATCGAAACCATAAGGAATATATATAAGATAGAGGAGCTCAGAAACAGAATCCTTTATACGCTGGGTATCATTTTGATCTACAGGTTAGGATCATATATTGTACTACCTGGTATCGACCCTGGTATGTTGTCGAATTTACAGCAGCAGGGAAGTTCTGGTTTGATGGGTCTGCTTAATATGTTTTCAGGTGGTGCTTTTTCAAACGCCTCGATTTTCGCATTAGGTATCATGCCATATATTTCAGCATCCATCGTAATTCAGTTGCTGGGTATGGCCATTCCATATTTTCAACGATTACAACGTGAAGGTGAAAGTGGAAGAAGAAAAATAAACCAGATCACCAGGTATTTGACTGTTATTATTGTAGCACTTCAATCACCGGCATATATTGCAAATGTAGTTTCGCAATTACCGGCTGAAGCCATCACACCATTTAGTGCAGCTGTTACAGCACCACCCATTTATTTCTGGATATCATCAACTATTATCCTTATATCGGGTACTTTATTTGTGATGTGGCTGGGTGAAAAAATTACGGATAAAGGAATTGGTAACGGTATCTCACTGATCATTATGATTGGTATTATTGCCAGATTGCCGATGTCATTGGTTCAGGAATTTGCCTCCAAAATGGAAGCTGCCGGTGGCGGACTGGTATATTTCTTAGTTGAAATAGTGATCCTGATCCTGGTAATTTTATTTACCATTCTGTTGGTTCAGGGTACAAGAAGAGTACCCGTGCAGTATGCAAAAAGAATTGTAGGGAACAAACAATATGGTGGTGTTCGTCAATATTTACCATTGAAAGTGAATTCTGCCGGTGTAATGCCGATCATTTTTGCGCAGGCCATCATGTTCCTGCCCATCACTTTGGTAGGTTTTGCAAATTCAGAGAGCTTGTCAGGATTTGCTTCGGCATTTGCTGATTACACAGGATTTTGGTACAATATGACGTTTTTCATCATGATTATCCTGTTTACCTATTTTTATACAGCTATTACGATAAATCCAAATCAAATGGCTGACGACTTGAAGAAAAACGGAGGTTTCATCCCGGGTGTAAAACCTGGCAAGAAAACAGCCGAATACTTAGATAATATACTTTCAAGAATTACACTTCCGGGATCCATATTCCTGGGGATAATTGCTATTATGCCGGCATTCGCAATGATTGCAGGGGTCAACAGCGGCTTTGCCCAGTTCTACGGGGGAACATCCCTGTTGATTTTGGTTGGTGTGGTGCTTGATACATTACAACAGATTGAAAGTTATTTGCTGATGAGACATTATGACGGATTGACAAAATCCGGTCGTATCAAAGGCAGGTCTTCTTTCAGTATGTAAATTTCTATTCTTTCGAATGATACAGTTAAAGACAGACGAAGAAATAGAAATTCAAAGACAGAGTTCTTTACTTGTTGGAAAAACCTTAGCCGAAGTGGCTAAACACATTAAGCCAGGTATAAAAACCAGTTATCTGGATAAGATCGCTGAAGAGTTTATACTTGATCATGGAGCGGTTCCGGGCTTTAAAGGATATGGAGGATTCCCCGGTACGCTGTGCATTTCAGTAAATGACGAAGTAGTGCACGGCATACCTGGAGAGAGAGAGTTAATAGATGGCGATATTGTATCCATCGATTGTGGCACGCTCATGAATGGTTTTTATGGTGATTCTGCATATACATTTGCAGTTGGAAATGTGGACGCGGAAATTTTGGAACTTTTAAAAAGAACCAAAGAATCACTTTACCTGGCGATTGAACAGGCCGTGGCCGGAAAAAGAATTGGTGATATTGGATTTGCTGTTCAAAAGCATGTGGAAAGTTTCGGTTATTCAGTTGTTAGGGACCTGGTTGGTCATGGGGTAGGAAGAAGCCTTCACGAAAAACCTGAAATACCTAACTACGGAAAAAGAGGGTCGGGAATTAAATTGAAAAAGGGAATGTGTCTGGCTATTGAACCGATGGTAAACATGGGGGTGAAAGAAGTAACGCAGGATAATGACGGTTGGACCATCAGAACAGCAGACGGCAAGCCTTCAGCACATTTTGAACATGATGTAGCTGTTAGAAATGATAAAGCAGACATATTGTCAACATTTGAATATATTGAAGAAGTATTAAATAAAAAGGTAGACTGAAATAATGGCAAAACAACAGTCAATAGAACAAGACGGTACAGTAATTGAATCTTTAGGAAACGCAATGTTTCGTGTGGAGCTTGAGAATGGGCACGTCATTACGGCACATATCTCTGGTAAAATGAGAATGCACTACATAAAGATCTTACCAGGCGACCGTGTGAAGCTTGAGATGTCTCCTTATGATTTGACAAAAGGTAGAATTACATTCAGATATAAATAATTTGAAGAAATGAAAATAAGAGCAGCGATAAAGAAAAGAACACCCGAAGACAAACTCGTTCGTCGTAAAGGTAGATTGTATATCATTAATAAGAAAAACCCCAAGTACAAACAACGTCAGGGATAATTCTTGATTATAAGTAATATTAAAAAGTATAATTATGGCTAGAATAGCTGGAGTAGATATTCCTAATAACAAAAGAGGCGAAATCGCTTTGACCTATGTGTATGGGATCGGAAGAAGTACGGCACAAAAAATCCTTACCGAAGCAGGTATTGACTGGGATAAGAAAGTGCAGGATTGGACTGACGATGATCAGAACAATATCAGAACCGTAATTGGCGACAACTATAAAGTTGAAGGTGAATTGCGTTCAGATACACAAATGAATATCAAGCGGTTAATGGATATCGGTACATACAGGGGTATCAGACACCGTATCGGTTTGCCTGTTCGCGGACAGCACACCAAAAATAATGCACGTACAAGAAAAGGACGTAAGAAAACTGTTGCTAATAAGAAAAAAGCTGTTAAATAACAGGTAATTCTTGATTAAAGAAATAGAATTTAGACTATGGCAAAAAGAACCAGAAGTTCAAAGAAGAGGGTCGTTAAAATAGACCCCATTGGAAGAGCGTATATCAAAGCTTCTTTCAATAATATCATTATCTCACTGACCAATGACGCTGGAGAAGTTATTTCATGGGCATCATCGGGTAAGATGGGATTTAAAGGATCAAAAAAGAATACGCCTTATGCCGCTCAAATGGCTGCCGAAGATTGTTCAAAAGCAGCTTACGATATGGGATTGCGGAAGGTTAAGGTATTTGTGAAAGGACCCGGCGCCGGCAGAGAATCAGCTATCAGAACAATTCATTCATCAGGAATTGAGGTGTTGGAGATTGTTGATGTTACACCCATGCCACACAATGGTTGTCGTCCACCAAAAAGAAGAAGAGTTTAATAATTACACTATTATTTAATAGGAAACTATAAAGATATGGCAAGATATATTGGCCCAAAATCAAAAATTGCAAGAAAATTTAGTGATCCAATCTATGGACCGGATAAGTATTTAGAGAAGAAAAATTTTCCTCCAGGGCAACATGGTGCAAACAGGAAAAGAAGGAAACAGTCGGAATACGGCATCCAGTTGCAGGAAAAGCAAAAAGCTAAATATACTTATGGAATGCTCGAAAGACAATTCCGTAATGTGTTCAAACAGGCATCAAGGAAAAAAGGTATCACAGGTGAAAACCTTTTACAATTAATTGAAGCGCGTTTGGATAATGTGGTATTTAGGTTTGGGATTGCTCCTTCCAGATCCGGTGCGCGTCAAATGGTATCACACCGCCACATCACTGTTAATGGTGAGGTGGTTAATATTCCATCTTTTAGCGTAAAAGAAGGTGATATAATTGGCGTGCGCGAAAAATCTAAAAGCTTGCTTGCAATCAGTGATTCATTGAGCTCAAGTAAGAAATCTTATTCATGGCTTGAATGGGATGATGAAAAAATGCAGGGTAAATTCCTGAACTATCCGCCTCGAGAAGAAATTCCAGAGAATATAAAAGAACAGCTCATCGTTGAGTTGTATTCGAAATAATAGTTAATTGAATTATACATTATAAGTTAAATTATATTATGGCAATTTTAGCATTTCAAAAGCCCGATAAGGTTATAATGAATGAAGCCAGTGATTTTCATGGCATCTTTGAATTTCGCCCTCTTGAACCTGGTTTTGGTATGACCATTGGCAATGCCCTCAGAAGAATTCTGCTTTCTTCATTAGAAGGATTTGCCATTACAAATATCAGAATTGATGGAGTAGTTCATGAGTTTTCTACTATTGAAGGTGTTGTTGAAGATGTAACGGAAATCGTTTTAAATCTTAAAAAAGTAAGATTTAAACAACAAATTCAAAACGAAGACAGTGAGAAAGTAAATATTGTGATCGGCGATCAGGAAACGTTTAAAGCTGGTGATATCAATAAATTCCTTTCAGTGTTCCAGGTACTGAACCCGGATGAGGTAATTTGTAATCTGGACCCTTCTGTAAAATTAAGTATGGAGTTAACCATCAAGAAGGGCAGGGGATACATTCCTGCTGAAGAAAATAAAGATCCCAATGCATTGGTAGGAACCATCGCCATTGATTCAATCCACACACCCATTAAAAACGTTAAGTATTTTATCGAGGATTACCGGGTTGAGCAAAAAACTGACTATGAAAAGTTAGTGGTTGATCTCGTAACGGATGGTTCCATTCATCCGAAAGATGCACTTCAGGAAGCGGCAAAAATTTTAATTCATCATTTTATGCTCTTCTCAGATGAGAAAATCACCCTCGAAACAGAAGAACGGTCAGTAACTGAAGAATTTGATGAAAATACATTGCATATCCGTCAGCTTTTGAAAACCAAATTGGTGGATCTTGACCTTTCAGTAAGAGCCTTGAACTGCCTTAAAGCAGCAGACGTTGAAACACTGGGCGAACTGGTGGCATACAATAGGAACGACTTGCTGAAATTCAGAAATTTTGGTAAAAAGTCATTAGCCGAATTAGACCAACTGGTTGAAACAAAAGGTTTGGAGTTTGGCATGAATACAGCGAAGTTTAAATTAGATAAGGATTAAGAGAGATGAGACACAGAAAAAGCTTTAACCATCTGGGAAGAACAAGTTCAAGTAGAAAAGCGATGTTTTCAAATATGGCTTCTTCCCTGATATTACATAAACGTATTACAACTACATTGGCTAAGGCGAAAGCGCTGAGGTCCTACGTTGAGCCGTTAATTACAAAATCAAAGGAAGACACCACGCATTCGCGTAGGGTGGCATTTAGTTATCTACAGGATAAATTTGCGGTTACCGAACTGTTCCGTGAAGTTTCTTCAAAAGTCGCCGATAGACCGGGTGGATACACCAGGGTTATCAAACTTGGAACCCGTTCAGGTGACAATGCCGAAATGGCCATGATTGAATTGGTGGATTACAACGAATTGTTGCTGACAGATAAAGAAGCCAAAAAGTCAAAATCCACCAGACGCCGTCGTGGTTCAAAAAAGAGCACAACAGATCAGGCTACT
>PKSW01000252.1 GCA_002869465.1 Marinilabiliales bacterium | reverse complement strand
TTAATTTTAGTGCTTTTATTATCGTTGTTAAAACGCAAATCTTCACCTTCTCTTTCAATATAAATATTGGCTTTGTCTTCTGACCTTTTTACTGCATAGGTATATTTTCCTCCCCGTCCTCTTTTTGTAAATGAGAGCAACTGATCAGTTGTATCACTAAGATAAAACGAACCTGCAGCGGCATCAAAATCTAAAAAAGCCATGGATAAGCTGTCTTCGTATGGAATGTCAAAATCCTGGTTGATGACTGCCTTACTGTCGTCGAATTCATAATCAAAGTATCTCCCGTAATTGCGATCTGCACGCCAATCGATGGTTTGGTTCACCATAAAGTATACCGTACCTGTCAGCACAACAACCAGTAAACCTGATTTGATCCAATTATTTGCTGGTAGTATTGAAATGCCCCAGAGTACCAGAAGCACAGGCCAGAGTCTCCATAACTTTACCCATTCAAAATCAATAACATTTAAATTTTGTAAAATAAAAAGTACACCGATTAACATGAGGATGATTCCCCAGAAAATGTTTCTGTATTTCATGATTCAAGTTTTTTAGAAGGTTTAAAAAGATCAGGTTTAATGATGATGACACCGGCAGCTATTAAAATAACGGGCCAGAAATCAATCAGGTTGTAAAAAGGCATCAGCCGGTCAGCAAGAAACAATAAGCCGATAATTATTAAAATAATACCGGCACCGAGCGCTGTATTGGATTGTTTATTGGTGACAACTCCCGTTGTATCTTCGTCCGTGGTGCCAGAAGATGACACGTCATGAATAGGAGTAAACCCAACTGTTTGTGCTGGGATTGCAATCCATAGGATGATGTAAATAAGCACACCACCACCGCCAAATAAGGCAAGCAATACAAAAAGAATCCGGATAATCACCACATCAATGTTCAGATAATCTGCCAGACCACCGGAAACACCCCCAATTACTTTGTCAGTATTCGATCGGTATAATTTATTCTTATTTTCCATTTTTTTGTATTTAAATTTGAAACAAAGATATTATGCTGGGGGCCATGAGTAAATACTTATTCGGCGAGCGGCGGAATTTGGTCGGTGAATGTCGGTATTACGGTGTAGTAAGGAATTTCAAAACGCATATTTTTCTTTTTAATATGCATATTTGTAAATATGTTTTATGAAATCTTATAAAAAACCTCGATATTTTATACCTTTGCATTCCTTACTAAATTATTGATTACCACAATTAATTAAGAGAAATATAAGAATATGGAAAAAATTCACGTTGCAAACCCGGTTGTTGAATTGGATGGTGATGAAATGACCCGGATTATCTGGGCAATGATTAAAGACAAACTCATTTTACCTTACCTTGATATTGATATAAAATATTACGACCTGGGTATGGAGAAAAGGGATGAAACTAATGACCAGATCACCATTGATGCAGCCCATGCTATACAGAAATACAATGTAGGTATCAAATGTGCCACAATTACACCCGACGAAAAAAGAGTTGAAGAATTTAATTTGAAACAGATGTGGAGATCGCCCAATGGAACCATCAGAAATATTTTAGGTGGGACTGTATTTCGTGAACCTATTCTGATCAATAACATTCCGCGGCTGGTTCCAGGTTGGAAAAAACCAATCGTAATCGGCCGTCATGCATATGGCGATCAATACCGTGCCACTGATTTTTTAACCAAAGGAAAAGGAACCCTGACAATAACTTTCAAACCAGAAAATGGTCCGGAAGAAACCTATAAAGTGCACGAATTTGAAGGCGATGGCGTGGCCATGGCCATGTATAATACCGATGAGTCGATCAGGGGATTTGCCCATGCCTGTTTCAATATGGCATTGGAAAAAGAATGGCCTTTGTATATGTCAACAAAAAATACCATCCTGAAAAAATATGACGGTAGGTTCAAAGACATTTTTGAAGAGATTTACATGGATGAGTTCAAAGAAAAATTTGAAGCCAAAGGATTGATCTATGAGCATCGTTTGATTGATGATATGGTTGCCGCAGCTTTGAAATGGGAAGGTGGCTTCGTATGGGCATGTAAAAATTATGATGGCGACGTACAGTCAGATACACTGGCCCAGGGATTTGGTTCGCTCGGATTAATGACTTCTGTATTGATGGCCCCTGACGGCAAAACAATTGAAGCTGAAGCAGCACATGGTACTGTTACAAGACATTATCGCGAACATCAGAAGGGTAACCCGACTTCAACCAATCCCATTGCATCCATTTTTGCATGGACAAGAGGATTAGCACACCGTGGCCATCTTGATGGAAATGACAAACTGGTCAATTTTGCTCATACATTGGAAGATGTTTGCATCAAAACTGTCGAAAACGGTAAAATGACAAAAGATTTAGCATTGATACTACATGGCAGAGATATGAAACCTGAGCATTATCTCAATACAGAAGATTTCTTAATTGCATTGGATGAAGGTTTAAAAGCCAGACTTTCTTAAAAAAAATAAAAATGACGACTTTAAAGGAAAAGCTATACGAAAAAATTGAAGCACATCGGCCACGGATAAAGAGGTTATTGGAAGAACATGGCGATAAAGTGATAAGTGACGTTACAGTACAACAGGTAATTGGAGGTATGAGAGGAATAAAAAGCCTGGTAACTGATATTTCTTACCTCGATCCATACGAAGGTATTCGCTACCGAGGCTATACGTTACCCGAGGTTTTCCAGAAGCTTCCGAAACCTGAAGGTGCTGAAATGCCCTATGTAGAAGGCTTGTTATATTTGTTGCTAACTGGTGATATTCCTACAGAAAGCCAGGTTTCAGATGTAATTTACGATAGTATCAACAGGCGGATGTTGCCAAAATATGTGTATGAGGTCATCGACTCATTTCCAAATAACAGCCACCCGATGGTCATTCTCTCAGCAGCGGTCATGTCGATGCAACGCGAGTCGCTTTTCAATGTGAAGTACCAGCGGGGTATTCATAAATTGGATTATTGGGATCCGACCTACGAAGATGCCATTAACCTGATTTCAAAGCTACCCATTATCAGTGCATATATTTACAATAAATTATATCAGAGTAATGTTAAGTGTTACCAGGATCCAACGCTTGATTTCGGTGCCAATTTTGCACATATGATTCAAAAGGGTGTTCCTTACGATGATGTGGCCCGGATGTATTTCATACTTCATGCCGATCATGAAAGCGGCAATGTAAGTGCCCATGCCGGACATCTTGTAGCAAGTTCACTCTCAGATGTATATTATGCTACATCGGGAATGATTAACGGCCTGGCAGGACCTTTACATGGTTTGGCCAACCAGGAAGTGCTGAGATGGATACAGGATTTAAGAGGGAAAATGGGTAAAAAAGCACCTGGTGAAGAACAAATGAAAAAATTTGTTTGGGAAACATTGAATAGCGGACAGGTGATACCCGGATTCGGGCATGCCGTATTACGGAAAACAGATCCCAGGTATTCTATTCAGAGGGAATTTTGCCTCAAGCACATTCCCGAGGATGAACTTTTTGAGTATGTCGATCTGCTTTACAAGGTGGTTCCCCCGATATTGAAGGAGCAGGGAAAAGCAAAAAATCCATGGCCAAATCTTGATGCACAATCCGGTGTGATCCAATGGCATTATGGTTTAACTCAATACGATTATTACACGGTATTATTCTCCATCGGACGAGCACTTGGTGTATTATCAAATATTATTTGGGACCGTGCATTGGGTTATCCTATTGAAAGGCCCAAATCGATTACGACAGATATGCTGGAGCAGATGGTGGGTATCAAATAAGAAATATAGTTTAATTTAAAAAGCCTTGCTTAGCAGGGCTTTTTCTATTTTATAAAACAAATGATAACGCAAAAAGAAATTACATTGCCGGTTTATAAAAAAGGCCTTCATATTATTGATAGGGAAATTATAAATGCGCTGGGTGATTTTCCCGAAAAAGGCGTATTGAATATTTTTATCAAACATACTTCTGCAGGTTTAACGATTAATGAAAATGCCGATCCCGATGTGCAGACGGATTTATTGACACTGCTGGAAAGAATGGCGCCGGAAGGTGCTCCATTTTACGAGCATACCATGGAAGGTCCTGATGATATGCCGGCACATTTTAAATCTTCAGTATTCGGGCCATCTTTAACAGTGCCAGTGAGCAATCACCGATTGAATCTCGGCACCTGGCAAAGTATTTACTTATGCGAATTCAGAAACCATGGTGGACCGAGAAGACTGGTGCTTACTCTGTATTCTTAATATTCAGGATCAAATTATCCAGGCTTTCTTTCGAAAAGTCAATTAATTGCGGATAGAAAGTTGCAAAGTCGGTAAAAAGTTCATCGTAGTTTCGAACTAATGATTCCACGGCCTTATCCATGCCTGAAATTCTGCCCGTTCTTCGGTCCATTCCATAAAAAACCTGCTTTAAACCCTCAAATTCCGCATAGGAAGTCAGCCAGTTTTGTGATATCAGGAAAGGTAATAATCTTTTGGTTCGATTTGGAAGGATAAATACATTCCTGGTCAAAATTCCATAAACATAAGCTGCAAAAATAGCCAATTCATCTTCATGATAATTTTGCCAGTTGCGGGCCAGAAAATGATCATAAAAAATATCCATCACGATGCCCGTGTATCTGCCAAAATCCTTTCTTACCCTTTTTACACTTTGTTTGAAGAGTTCATGATTATCGGTGAAAGTATCTATTTGCCGGTGCAGCAATATCCCGGTTTGAATATCCTGCCTGTATTCCAGCCACTTTTTACCTTTGACAGCATCAGCAATGAAATTACCAAGAAGAACATCTTTATTGGATCCGGAAAGGTGGGCGTGTGCCAGAAAATTCATAACGTTTATTGTGCGGCAAAAGTAATGAAACAAATCAATTTAAATTCATTATAGATAATGATGTTTAAAAGCTTGGAGCGATGAATTTTGATAATTTTGCAATCGATTTCGATACTTACTAATTAATGCTTACAGCGGATGAAAAAGTTGTTGTTATTGGGAGATGAAGCGATAGCCCAGGGAGCTATAGATGCTGGAATATCAGGTGTTTATGCATACCCCGGAACGCCTTCCACGGAAATTACAGAATATATACAAGCTTCAAAGGAGGCAAAAGATAAGCATATCAAATCACAGTGGTCAGCCAATGAGAAAACAGCGATGGAAACAGCCATCGGGATGTCATATGCCGGCAAAAAAGCTTTGGTATGCATGAAACATGTGGGCCTCAATGTGGCTGCTGATGCTTTTATCAACTCTTCAATAACCGGTGCCAATGGTGGACTTGTTGTGCTATCGGCAGATGACCCTTCCATGCATTCATCACAAAATGAGCAGGATTCTCGTTTTTACGGAAAATTTGCCATGATCCCCATCATGGAACCATCCAACCAGCAGGAAGCATACGACATGACCCGTTATGCATTTGAACTTTCGGAAAAGTTTGGTGTTCCGGTGTTGTTGCGTGTTACAACCCGCCTGGCCCATTCCAGGTCGGGAGTTGTGCGAAAAGAGGATTTGCCTCAAAATGAAATGCACCTGCCGTCCGATCTTCGCCAATTTGTATTGTTGCCATCCATTGCCAGGAAACAGTACAATACACTTTTAGGCAAACAAATGGCTTTTGAAGAAGACGCTGAAAAATCAGGTTACAATACTTTCATTGAAGGTAAAGACAAGAGCCTTGGTATTATAGCTTGTGGCCTGGCATATAATTATCTGATTGAGAATTATGAAAATGGCAAGGTTCCTTTCCCAATGCTGAAGATCTGTCAATATCCGGCTCCCGTAAGCATGGTAAAGAAATTATATGATATGGTGGATGAGTTGTTGGTGCTTGAAGAAGGATATCCCATTTTGGAAGAGCTTATCAGAGGCTATCTCAATAATGGTAAAAAAGTAAGGGGCCGTTTGGATGGTACGATTCCCCGTGCTGGAGAGCTCAATCCAAATATAGTAGCAAAAGCATTACATCTTCCTGTAGCAGAAGGATTCGATATTTCCGAAATCCTAAAGGGTCGTCCGCCATTGTTGTGCGATGGTTGTTCTCATTGGGATTCGTTCAATGCATTAAATGAGGCCCTTGAGCCTTATTCATCCGGAAGGGTACTTTCCGATATTGGTTGTTATACGCTAAGTGCCTTGCCACCATTGCAGGCCATCAACAGTTGTGTCGATATGGGAGCTTCCATCACCATGGCCATTGGTGCTGCTGAAGCGGGTCTCGTGCCGGCAGTGGCTGCCATTGGTGATTCTACTTTTACGCATTCCGGAATTACAGGCTTACTGGATGCCGTCAATCATAAAGCTCCCATTACGGTGTTGATCATGGATAATTCAACCACAGGAATGACCGGCGGGCAGGAGTCATCAGCATACGGTAGAGTGGAGGATATTGTAAAGGGAGTAGGTGTTGAGGAAAGCCACATCCGGGAAATTAAACCACTGAAAAGGTTTCATGAGGAAAATGTGAAAGTGTTTAAAGAGGAATTGGAATATGATGGAGTTTCCGTTATCATTGCCCGCAGGGAGTGTATCCAGACGCTGGCCAGAAAAATGAAAGAAAAAGCAAGGCTGAAGCGGGAACAGAAAGAAGCCAGTGCTTAAAAAATAAAACAGATGAAAAAAGATATCATTTTAGCCGGAGTGGGGGGACAGGGTATATTAACCATCGCCGCCACCATCGGAACGGCTGCCTTGTTGGAAGGATTGCAATTGAAACAGGCCGAAGTTCATGGCATGAGCCAGAGGGGGGGTGACGTGCAGTCACACTTGCGCCTTTCTTCCAAAGAAATAGCCTCCGACCTGATACCCGAAGGTAAGGCTGACCTGGTTATTTCCATTGAACCTATGGAAGCCTTGAGGTATGTGAATATGCTGAATAAAAATTCGGGTTGGATGATCTCCAGCATGAATCCTTTTAATAATATTTCCAATTATCCGGATTTGGAATTGATATTGAACGAAATCTGGAAGTTGCCGCATTATATTACTATCGATGCCAATAAAGTAGCTAAAGAACAAGGATCGGTGAAAGCAGCCAATATTGTGATCCTGGGTGCTGCGTCTCCATTTTTGGGATTAAAATATGAATCGCTTGAAAAAGCAGTGCGAAACATATTTGCCAGCAAGGGGGAAGATATAATAAAACTCAACCTGAAAGCTTTGAAAGCAGGTCTGCACTATACTGAAAAGAATACATAGTGACACATCTGAAGAATGAACGGCCGGGTTATTCTAATCCGGTTTTTTTATGTTTTGCAGCGTTATAATTAAAAGTATTTTTGCCCGTTTATTAGCATGATGGAATAGAAGATGAAAAGTAGAAGAATCATATCATTACTTATAGCCACCGCATTGTTTCTCAGCGCGTGTACCACACAAAATACTTCAGATGAAAATATGGGTGCCACGGAAGATCAATACCTACCAGAATTATTGTATGGTATAAACACAGATTCCCTGACCGTTGTGCACGACAGGGTTAAGAAGAATGAATTTTTATCTGACATCCTTTTAAGGTATGGGGTTGATTACAATGTGATCGACTATATTGCAAGGTACACCAGGGATACGTTTGATGTGAGAAAAATTAAATACGGAAATCCGTATTGTGTCATTTCCACTAACGACTCAATTTCCAAGGCCCTTTATTTTGCATACGAAATAACCCCCTCATCCTATGTATTGTATCATTTGTTAGATTCGGTATATGCCGAATTGGGCGAAAAAGAAATAAAAGTGGTATTGACCTCAACAACGGGTACGATCAAGTCATCTTTATGGAATTCGCTGGTAGATGCTGATGCTGATCCCAACCTGGCCAATGAACTTTCAGAAATATATGCATGGACCATTG
>PKSW01000176.1 GCA_002869465.1 Marinilabiliales bacterium | reverse complement strand
GGCATTTCAAATGATTATATTAAATTATCTAAGAATTACCAGCCCAACACAGTTTCCGCGTTCAATGAATTGGTTCAAATTTTTCCCGCTGAGGAAGATCTAAACCGGATGATCGGAGTAGCTGCATTTTATGATGTTTTTAAAATTACAAACGTCCCATCTACTTATCAACTCATTTTTAATAATTTCGTTTCATCAGCCGATTCAACCTTAAAAAGACAGGAATATTTAAACACCCTGAACCTGATTCGAAATGCCAGTGAAATAGAAACTTTTTTTAAAAATGTGGAAATATCAGAAAAGTTTTATGAAGTATACGCTGAAGCGCTGAATGGCCTGATGAGCTCTTTTTTGAAGGTTTCTGTAATGGCGTATAAATCACGAAATTTTAAAATTGCAAAACGGTATTATCAGCAGGCCCAACAAATTTATGATGAAAACGCGGATTTTATTGGTGATGATTTCAGGGCGAAACATTCCTTTGAAGAGTTTGTTGAGAAACAAGTTGAACTAGCTGGAATGATGCTTGACGACAATTACTTTGAAGACGCCATTGGATTGCTCGATCAGGCCAAAACGATCAGCGAAGAGAATGATATTGAATTGGACAATTTTGATTTTAGTGCAGCATACAAGAAAGGTTATGCCGGTATTTATAATATACTGCTGGACAGTATCGATTATTATATTCAACAACAAAATAAAAACAATAGCCTTTCCATTTTGCTACAATCAACTGAATTTGAGCAATCGCATAGCGAATACCTGAAAAGAGACGAAAGAGTTTTTTCATATGCCACAATATTATTTGATCATTATATGAATACTGGTTTGGCAAAACTATATAGCGAAAAACCAGAAGAAGCTTTAAAATTCTTATATGAGGCGCGAAATCTAAATGAAATATTTCAGTTAGACCATACTAAGGAAATTGACTCCGCTATAAGGCAGGCAATTGTTCCCCTGATATTTCAAATAATAAATAAAGCTGAGTTTGAAGTGTGGGCCAAACGACTTGATGAAGCAAAAATATTGAAAGAACAAGCTGAAAATATGGCCATCAAATATGGTTTAATTGAACAAGAAGACATTAGAAAAGCGCTATTGAATTTAGATGAAAAGATTAACAACAGGGTTTGTATAGATATTCAATATAAAGTTAATAATGCCTGTAAAATTTCGGTAAACCGAATACATGCCGGAAAAATTGAAGAGGGTGAAATTGTCTTAAAAAAGGCAGATGATCTCATAAATGCCAATCCGGAATGTAACGTTAATAAGTCTGGTGTTGATAGCTTGATGCATGTTTATCAACCCTTATTCAAATATATTGCGGAAGCAGATTCTCTTGACAAACTATTGGGCAATGCCGCTTTTACAGATATAAAAAAACTGAGTGATGAATTGCAGGCGAATTACAACGAAAATGGATTGAATGAATATCTGGGTAAAATTTCTAACTTATTTGATTTAATGAAAGAAAAGGGGAGTGTTCCTGAATATTATGAGGCTATTCAATATCATATTAATCAGGATGAATTTTTAACTGCATTTTATTACCTTGATCTGCTTAAAATGAATGGAGTTGCCGCAAAAAACACAAAACTATATCAAAAAGGAATTGGGTATGGAATTTGTAGGGACCAGGAAGATAAGTATTCATATTTGAATGAATTAATACATAACGATTCGTGGTATAAAGTATTAAAGGCATCATGCTTAAAAAATTAGAAATAACATAAAAAACATTCTTTGTAATTATATAAAAAAATAAAAATGGCAAAAAAATTATTATTGATCAGTAACTCAACCATGGCCGGTGAAGCCTATTTAGGATGGCCAAGAACCTATATTTCAGATTTTTTAAACAGTGAAGGAATAAAAAAAGTAACCTTTGTTCCTTATGCCGGTGTGGGTTTGTCGGATGAAAGCCTTGAAGCATCTTACAATGAGTATTTAAAGCGCGTGAGTGGTGTTTTTGGAGAACTGGGTTTTGAAGTAGAGTCGGTGCATAAAGCACCTAATCCTGTGTTGATGGTAAACGAAGCTGAAGCCATCGCCGTTGGAGGAGGAAATACATTTCACCTGGTGGCTATGATGCATAAAACAGGCATAATGGATGCCATCCGTGGAAAAGCCGAGCGAGGCACACCATACATGGGTTGGAGTGCTGGAGCCAATGTAGCATGCCCTTCATTAAAAACCACCAACGATATGCCCATTATTGAACCAGCAAGTTTTAATACATTGAACCTGATTCCGTTTCAAATCAATCCACATTATCTGGATGCGAATCCTGAAGGCCATGGAGGAGAAACCAGACAACAAAGAATTGAAGAATTCCTGGTTGTTAACAGAACGATAAAGGTGCTTGGTTTGCGAGAAGCCAGTATGTTATATCTTGAAGGAAAATTACTGAAGCTTTTGGGGAGCCGCGACATGCGACTATTTGAATTTAATAAAGAACCAGTTGAATATAAACCAGGTACTGATCTTAGTTTCTTACTTTAACATATACTAAAAAATCTATCGTCATGAAAAAAATCATCATGTTATACAGCATAGCAATGTCTATGCTAATATTAATTCAAGGGGGCTATGCCCAAGATCTTCAACAAAAGGAAAAAGCGGAAAAGAATTTCAAAAAAGAAGAAAAGAAGCAACAAAAACAAGCTGCTCAATTGGCTGATTTTAATGAAGCCAAAGCGATGGCGGAAGCAAAAAGATTCGTGTTTACTGCTAGTGAGTTATTTACCTCGGAAGGTAGTGCTCCATTAACTGGTCGTACAAACTTTTTTTATGTGATTGGTGATGAAGCAACCTTGCAGTTCGCTTTTGAAGCATTGCAATCTATTCCTAATCCGAATGGATTAGGTGGAATTACTTCACAGGGTAAAGTTGTAAACTATAACTATAAGGCGGATAACCCAAAAAAACCAGTGCAAATTGAAGTAACAGTTCAACCTTTAGCCGGACAAGGGAGCGGAGTCCATCAACTTGTGCTGACAATTTATGGTGAAGGTTATGCTGAATTGCTTTTGCAGGGAAGTGGAACCAGGGTAAAAGGGAGTGTAGTGAAACCTGAAAATTCAAAAATCTACGAAGGGACACAGAGATAATTATTCGAGAAGCCATTTCTGCAGTGTTTCCATTACCAGATTCTGCTGCTCTTTTGACAGGTTATTAATGCGGGTTCTGTGGTTACCACCCGGTTTAACCACTTTAATCGAATTTGTGTGCTGAGTTAATTCAACTGCCGGTGCTGACCATGGATCATATTCACCGTAAATAAAAATCATGTTATCTGCTTCGTGTCTTAGAAAGCAACCAACTTCCTGCATCAGTTGGGGCTCAAATTCAATCGAAACACCCTCAGGTAGTGTAAATTCAAATGTGGGATTTTCCTGATATACAGTCCATGTTTTAAATGGTTCAATATTATAGCCATAGAAACCTATTTCGCGCATGGCCTGATAAAAGAACGGTTGAAGCTCTTTAATCCCTTCATTGGATACCCATTTTATGCCGGCTACCTTGTCAAGATGCGTGATGATAGATTTGGGGTCCGTAAAATCATTCGGTATATTATCGCAATCAAAATATCCCCATTGCCAGAAGGCAAATGAATATTCAAGAACAACAAGTTCAAATGCTTTATTTAAGTCCATTGGGTAAGTCAATTTCCTTTTTTTAGCCAATATTTCAAATTCAGAAATGTATTTGTTTTTATGTTGAAGCAATTCTTTCTGAAACTGAAATATGTGTTCACGACAATCCTTCTGACCCACAGAATCAAGAAATGTATAAATCCGCTGATCTTCAGTAGAGAAATTTAATGGCGCCACATACGGAACACTTATATCCACATCTTCCGGGTAAAAATAACGATGAAAAATGGCTGTTTGACCACCTTTACTGATACCAGTACCAATCCACTTACCGGGATAAATAAGTTTTAATACTTCAACAATTCTGTGATGATCAGCCGCGGCATTTGCAACTGTCAGATGCTCCCATTTGAGCGTGTCAGGTTTTGAGGTTCCAAAATACCTGTGTTCGACGCAAATCTGGTTGGTATGTAAAAGTGCCGCCAATTCACTAATAAAATGAGTGTTTTCAGCGCCCGATGCAGAGTAACCTTCGGTTATGAATACAACGGGTGCATTAAAATCAAGATGTGAAACAAATACGCGTTGGTTAAATTTTAGACCTTCAGGATTGTAAGGATCCGCAGCCTGTTCAAAGTTTAATAAATACTTCTCTTCAAACATACTGTCAACTTTCATTTTCTCATAATTAAAAGCATACAGTCCCGAAAGCGAATCCAATATTGACTCGATATTTTGAGCAAAACTTGAAGAACATAATACCAAAAGGGCGAAAACTAGGCAGATTTGATTTTTCATAAGTTGGTGATTAATATAAAATCATGCTGAGGGCTATAGAAAGTTAAAAATAAAAAATTCCTATGGATCGTGATTGACTCAACAAGATAAAAACTACTTAAAACAGGTCTTTATCAGGTTATTTTAAAAAAAAATAAGCATTTTTTGTAAATTTAATTGACAATTATCAATTTGAATCTTATATTTGCAAGGTTATTCGAGAAGCCTTCTTGTTTCTCGTTCAGGGAACGATTAAGATTACCTTCAGGCTCCACAAGTCATTTTTCGCACAAGCAACTGTGAATTAGTACGTTATTTAATTTTATCAATAGTAAAATATACAATTTAATCCTGCTTTAGGTATTAAATTGAAATGACACAAAGCAAGCAACCGGCAGGTGGATGAAGAAATTCATCTGCCTGCTTTTGCAAATTTTTAGTGTGTCATTTAAAAATTTATCAAAAAAAGTTTGGGTTAGTTAAAAATTGTATATATTTGTGATGCTTGTTTTGTTTGTTTTTCATAATTGGGCCCACCCAAAGGTTTTATATCTCGGGTGGGTTTTTTTATTTCCGCTCTCCTCAAAATGAAAATTTCAGATAATTTCTTTACATTGTTGTAACTTTTTTAATTGCATTGAGTATATTAAGACGCTTGTTTTGTTTGTTTTTCATAATTGGAGCCCATCCAAATACTTTATTGTGTTGGATGGGTTTTTTTATTTGTATTTATTGTTACATAAATTCAATTACCGATTGACTATTTTTGTATTTATTAGGGCTTATTAGCTAACCTCTATAAAATCTTTTATATAATAATTTAGAAATGTCAGAAATGCAATATTCCAAAGTAAAGATTAAAAAACAACAAGCAACTGATATTCTGGATGAATTATACGATATAAAAGGGCAAATTAGTGAACTGCCAGGTGAACTGGATTTTAATTTTAAAATTAGAACAACTGAGAAAAAGTACATTTTTAAAATAAGCCGGCCCAATGTAGATAAAGAATTTATTGATTTTCAATATTTTCTTTTAAAACATATTGAGCAATCGCCTGTCGACATCGTGTCGCCGCAAATAATAAAAAGCAGAAAAGGGGCAGGAATAAACCAGTATAAGGATGAGTCAGGCTGCATAAGGTGGGTTCGGCTCTGCACATGGGTTGAAGGTCGCTTATGGTCGTCTGTTCATCCACATCCAGATGAATTGCTGTATTCATTAGGATATGAATCTGGTGTCATCACTCAAATTTTATCTGATTTCGATCACCCTTCAGCGCATAGAAAACTTGATTGGGATATTTGCCAGGCTGCATGGATCGAGGAGTTTATTGATATATTCAATGATGATATAAAAAAGATCATATCAAGTTTTCAGAAAAGGTTTTCAGATATTCTACTTCAATTGAATGAACTTAGAAAAGGAGTTATTCACAATGATGTAAATGATAATAATATAATTGTTTCCGGCCAACTATCTGATCCAAAAGTCAAAGCCATCATCGATTATGGCGATGCAATTTATACTTCGCAGATCAACAACCTGGCGGTAATTATTGCCTATGCAGTTATGGGAAAGCCTGATCCATTGCAGGCGGCATTGCCAATTGTGAAAGGATATCACAAAGCTTTTCCACTGGAGGAAAAGGAACTCGATTTATTATATGTACTGGTGGCAGTTCGTCTTCTTTTAAGCATTACTAAATCAGCCATCAATAAATTAAAAGAGCCGGAAAATGAATATTTACTGATCAGTGAAAAACCTGCGCTTACATTACTTGAAAAGTGGTATGCGCTTAATGAAAAACTGGTAACTTATAGTTTTAGAAGCGTTTGCGGATTTAATCCCCATCCTCAAGAAGCTGAATTTGTTATGTGGAGAAATAACAACATTTGTCATCTTAAAGATCTGTTCCCAACGATAAATGCTAAGTGTATGACAAAGGTAGATATGAGCGTTTCGAGCACATGGTTAGGCAGTAGGCAAGACTATTTAGATAATTCTCTAACCACTCATAAGTTAAATATGCTTCAGGTAACTAACCCGGGTTCCATTATTGCCGGTGGTTATGGTGAAATACGTCCATTTTATACATCAGATATTTTTAAGAAAGAAGGTAATAATGGGCCCGAATACCGGACCGTTCATGTCGGCCTTGATTTTTGGGTTGAAAGTGGGACACCGATTCATGCTCTATTTCCAGGAAAAGTTTACAGCCTTCATAATAATACAGGTGATAAAGATTATGGGCCAACGCTCATTCTTGAGCACACATTTAATAAAAGCCTCAAATTTTACACCTTATATGGGCATTTATCGTGCAGTTCCCTTAAACTTTTCAAAAAGGGCGATTTGATTAAAAAAGGTGAATTCATTGCCTATGTCGGAAATGAATCAGAAAACGGTAACTGGTCGCCTCACCTGCATTTTCAGATGATGCTGGACATGCTGGGAAATAAAACTGATTTCCCGGGTGTTGCATTTCCTTCAGAATTCCAGATATGGCGTAGCATTTGCCCTGATCCGAATCTGTTATTCAAAAAAAAAGAACCTGAAAAACAGATGAAATATGAAAAGGAAGCGATAATAGCTTTCAGAAAGGAACACCTCGGTGAAAACCTGAGCCTTTCATATAAAAAGCCTCTAAAAATAGTCAGGGGAGAAGGGATATATTTAATTGACGATACCGGCCGTAAATACATTGATACTGTTAATAATGTGGCACATGTTGGGCATGAGCATTCACGCGTTGTTGAAGCGGGTCAAAAGCAAATGGCTGTTTTAAATACCAACACCAGGTATTTGCACGATAGTATCATTGAATTTGCAAATAAATTACTTAGTACTTTTCCAGAAAAATTATCTGTTGTTTATTTTGTGAATTCGGGAAGTGAAGCCAATGAACTGGCTTTGAGAATGGCCAAAACCTATACCGGACAAAAGGATATGATAGCTGTTGAAGTGGGTTACCATGGAAATACCAACGCCTGTATCGAAGTGAGTTCATATAAATTCGATAGTGATGGAGGGCAAGGTTGTCCTGAACATACGCATATCGTTCCGTTACCCGATACTTTCAGAGGGATTTATCAGAGGGCTGACGCAGGAGAAAGATATGCTTTACACGTAAAGAAGCAACTGGAAAACATTCAGCATTCAGGAAGAAATATAGCCGCTTTTATTTGCGAAAGTATCATCAGTTGTGGTGGCCAAATTGAACTACCAGAGAATTACCTGAAAACGGCTTATAAAGAAATTCGCGAAACAGGAGGTGTTTGCATCGCAGATGAAGTGCAGGTGGGATGCGGCCGCGTTGGGAGTGCTTTTTGGGGATTTCAGTTGCATGATGTTGTTCCTGATATAGTGACCATCGGCAAACCAATTGGCAATGGGCATCCACTGGCAGCTGTTGTTTGTACAAAACAAATAGCTGAAGCCTTTGCTAATGGCATGGAATACTTCAACACATTTGGTGGTAATCCCGTTT